>NZ_FRDJ01000004.1 GCF_900143265.1 Fervidobacterium gondwanense DSM 13020
AAAGACATACGATCCTGTATACAAAGAATATTATCGCAAAAAGTACGCAGAAGCAACAACACACAAACACATGAGAGCGCTAATATTAACTGCAAGGAAATTAGTAAATTTAGTGTATTATTTACTAAAGAACAACGTACCGTATGTACCGATGAAATAGGTAAAAAGAACGAAATCAAGTATGTGAAGAATGAAAGTGAAATATTAAGTTATTGAAAGTCAAAGTGTTGACTAGGTTTTTTATTTTTCTATTTTTTCTCCTCTTGACTTATTACCGGAAATCTTATTTGATTGGCAATGAAAATGAGCTTTTGGGCGTCATCTTAGAACAGGAGCAGGCTATACCAATCCTCAGTATGGATGCACTGCTAAAAAAATATGAGCAGTACTTTGTTGAATTCACTGAGAGTCATGAAAAGGAAGCAGTTGAAGAGATATCCGTCTTAGCCTTCAAGATCGCTGATTCACTTTTTGGGTTGGAATCAGATTACGTGGATTCAATCTCGAAACTTTCATCGATAACTCCTATTGACAATGCGCCAAGCGCTGTACTCGGAGTAATGAATTATAGGCAGGAGAACGTAATAGTTCTCGACCTGCTTGAAAGCAACAAAGGATTAATCGAAGAACTGCAGGACGAAAAGTTCAAAGAAAACAAAAGAGTAATCATACTAAGAAACGGCGAGTTCAAGGTCGGAATCTTAGCAGACAAGCTCGAAGGCATATTTAAAACACAGCCAAGTTTAATCACTACATCGTCAATGATGCAGTCCGAAGAAAAGCTAATTAGAGGATTCATGCAACTAAGAGGCTTTACCGTTCCTTTAATCAATCCGAAAAATGTCATCTCTTCAACTAACAGTTTCAAAGATTTAATTATAAAAGAGATAGAAAAACACAGCTCTCAAGCTAAGAAGGAGAAAAGGTCGAAGAAAAGAGGGTGATCCCTTGTACCGCAGTTCTTATAACGATGATAAAGAGCCCATAAAAGTTTTGGTAGTTGATGATTCACCACTAATGCAAAGGGCAATAAAAAGCTTGGTTGAATTAGATAAGAACATCAAAGTCATCGAAGTAGCGTCCAATGGAAGAGAGGCAATAAGATTGGCGAGGATGTTGAAGCCAGACGTCATAACCTTAGATATAAATATGCCTGAGCTGGACGGCTTGTCAGTCTTGAAGGTGCTCATTCAAGAAGAGATTGCACCCATAATAGTAGTCTCTATAATAACGCAAAAGGAAGCACCTGTAACGTATGAAGCACTCGAATATGGGGCATTTGATTATGTGCCCAAACCTATTGACGAAAGTTGGAACGCACTTGAGTTTGGAAGAGAGCTGAGAGAGAAAATTATACTTGCTTACGTGCAAGCGAAGAAAAGTGCAATCTTGCACAAACTTGCAGAAGAAAGGTTTACACTCATGAAAAAAGAGGGCCGAAAAAAGCCATCTGAAAAGAAGGACATCTACCAAGTAATGGAAAGCCGGGTTGTTGATTTTTATGGTGTGGGAATAGGCATATCGACCGGCGGTCCTAAGAACATATACGACGTGCTCCCACCACTTCCTTCAAATTTGAATGCAGCGATATTCGTGGTTCAGCATATGCCTCCGTTCTTCACCAAGCAGTACGCTGAGCATTTGGACAACTATTGCCAGATGAAAGTGTTGCACGCAGAAGATGGTATGGTTGTGGCCCCAGGGAATGTTTACGTTGCACAAGGTGGCTTTCACCTCACACTTGAAAGAAATGAAGAAAAATTAGTGATCAGATTAGCGAGTGAGCCAAAACATACTTTCATGCCGTCAGCAGATGTCACTTTATCAAGCATCGCAAAGGCATTTCGAGAGAAATCTATAGGAATAATAATGACTGGAATGGGAAATGATGGAGTGGAAGGACTGGCAGAAATAAAAAAGGCGGGAGGATTGTGTTTCGCCGAGTCGGAAGAAACAGCGATCGTATTCGGAATGCCAAAGGAAGCTGTAAAGGCAGGGGTCGTGGACAAGGTGCTACCATCTTACGCAATGCCTGAGGAAATAATTAAGACGGTCGGTACTGTAAAAGCAGAGAACTGTCAGGCATGAATTTTTGCTTGAATATAGATTGTTGCCCTATAAAACTTGGGATGCTTTTTTGCGAGGTGAGATTGGATGGATGATGAAAAGAAATCAACAGTGTTGGTAATTGATGACGATGCGCTCGTGAGAAATTATATTTCATCGGTTCTTAAAAAATTTCACATCGCGGTTGAAACCGCTGAGAATGGTGAGGAAGGATACAACATATTTAAAGCCTCGCCAGAAAGCCACAAAATTGTAATAGTTGACCTAATGATGTCAGTCATGGGCGGGCTCGAATTCATAGAAAAAGTCAGAAAGAACTACATGCCACCGTATCCATATATAATTGTTCTAACTTCAAAAGGTGAAGAGGATATCGTTGCTGAGTGCCTTGATTTGGGCGCTAACGATTTCTTAACTAAGCCCATAACTCCGAAACTGCTTGTTACTTACGTAAGGAAGGCTTTTAAGACTATCTCGATGATAGACCCTAACCTGCTTTTAGAAATCCCAACAAAATTGATGGAGTCGAAGGATCTCTACACGGTACTGCACAGTGAGAACGTCAGGTTATACAGTTCTGTGCTTTCAAAGCTATTGCTACAAGAAACAGATTATGTAGATATAGATGAAGCTTATCGAAATTCACTTTATGACTTCACTTATGAAATAGAAGTTGGTGCATTACTGCACGATACTGGCAAAATCGCAATTCCCGATCTGATATGGATGAAACCAGGAAGGTACAGCCCAGAAGAGCGAAAGATAATGGAAACACACACTACCAAAGGTGCATTAGCTATGACGAATTTAATAAATCGGTATCCAACGAGCACCATTATCAAGACCTGCTACGAAATTGTCAGGTGGCACCACGAGCGATGGGACGGAAAAGGTTATCCTGACGGTTTGAAGGGCAAAGAAATCCCAATATCCGCAAGAATAGTAGCGATAGCAGATGTTTTCGATGCACTCACGACCAGGAGGATTTACAGAAATGAATATTCTCCAGAACAGGCTCTGGAAATAATGATTAATGAGGAAGATGGGCATTTTGATCCTGAAATTTTTAAAATATTCCTCCAGCACGATAAGCTCTTCACAGCACTTGCCAAATCTCGCATGACAGCACAGATACTTGAAATTCAAAAACTTAGCAAACTGTAGCAGCGCATTCCTCCTCTGAAGAGGTGAGCCATATGGACATCATTAAGGCTAAAGAAATAACCGAGGTCTTTGATGAAATAGAGAAAAGATACGGGCAAACTTGGTACGAAATTGTCGCTGTGGAGATACAGACAGACGAACATGGCGAAATTAAAGCTGTTGCTAAACCTCTGCATGGAAAATTCCACCCTCAAACTGCGCATAGAGATGTTGAACGTGTGAAAGTCAAGGAGACTGTTCAGGATTTACTGAATGTTGAAACCCTTTCAGCACTTGAGGATAAAGTAAAAGAGTACGAGAATTTCAAAGTAAATGTGACTATATCTGATGATGAAATGAAGGCGTTTGTCACAATCATCCCTGGGATAATCAACGAAATGCCAACAAAAGATGAATTGGCTGAAGCATTATTTAACGCAGGGGTTGTTTTTGGCATAAAGCAGGACGTTTTGGAGAGGATAGTAAACGAAAAGATGACATACCAACCCATATTGGTTGCGGAAGGTAAAGAACCTCAACCGCCGGAAGATGCAAAGATTGATTATAAATTTAAGTTCTTAACTGGAGATCTGATAGAGCCCGGCGAGGAAATACCTTACTGCCTTTCAGGTCAAATTCTTGCAGAAAAGATTCCTGCAATACCTGGTACACCTGGTCATACCGTGACAGGAAAAGAGCTGCCAGCAAGGCAAGGAAAAGATTTTGATTTACGAGCGTTTTCAGGGCAGAACACAAAAATTGAGGGTGATAAGATTGTCGCAACGGTAAGTGGTCAGCCTTATATAGATGAGCAAGGTAGAGTATGCGTTAAAGAAGTTTTGGTATTAAGTGAAAAAGAAATATCATCCCAAAAATCATTCGACTTTCCAGGAAGTATAATGGTTAATTGTGGGTTGGATGGGAACTACAGAATAAATTCTGGCAAGGACGTCTTTATAAAAGGCATTGTTTCAGGACACGTAGAGATTAATGCTTCGGGGAATGTTTATATCAACGGTGGATTTTTCGGGCGTTCGAAAGGTAAGATACTGGCTGCAGGAGATGTTTCTGCTCAATTCTTCTCAGAATGCGTTGTTATTTCAAGAAGAAGCGTCTATTCAAATGATTACATAATGAATTCTGAAGTAATTGCCGGAAAAGCTGTGGTTGTTCGCGGAAAGGGAACAATAATAGGTGGAAAGGTAAAAGCGGTTGAATTGATAGAGGTTAGAGAAGCGGGTAATGTATCCGAGGTATCCACTGTTCTTGAGGTTGGTATAGACTTTGACTACGAGAAAAATAAAACTGAATTGACGCATAGGATAAGGATTCTTATTGACGAAATTAATGAGTTAGGCATATTGTGCCACAAGCTTCGTGAGATTTATAAAAGCGTTCCAGCAAAAGAGCAAGAAAAGGTGAAAAGTGCAATAATTAGAGCTGAACTCCAAAGAAAAGAGCTGATTGCAAAACTTAACACGGTAAGAGGCGAAATCTCAAAATTAAAGTTTGTAGCTAATCAAGAAGCTTTAAGCAAGAGTCCTCGCATAGTTATAAGAGAAAGTTGCATCCAGGAGTTACGCTAACTATTCTGGGTGAATCTTATAAAGTACTGTACGAATTAGGTCCAAGGGCACTGAATTTGCAAGCAATAAAAGAATTGAAATCAAGAAGATGTTAGTCTCGTAAGAATTTAGAAAATCAAAACCCCCATAAAGGGGGTTCTTGTTTCGAATAATGGATTTAATGAATTACTAAAAATGTCAAACATCCAAATCCACTAAGCTCAGCTGTTTCGCATGTCTCATTATGTATCCTTTGCGTTCTTCCGTGTCTTTTCCCATGAGAATTTCAAACAGGTTGTCCGCCTCTTCCGCATCCTCTATGCTTATCTTTATTATCTTTCTCGTCTGCGGGTTCATCGTTGTCTCCCAGAGCTGTTCTGGGTTCATCTCACCAAGACCTTTATAACGCTGTATTTCGTATTTTCTACCATTGACATTAGCCAATTTTTCCTTGAGTTCCTCATCAGAGTAGAGGTATACGGGCTTTTCACCACTGACTGTGAATTTGTAAAGTGGTGGCATGGCAACGTATATTCTGCCATCTTCAAGAAGTGGCCTCATGTACCTGTAAAAGAGCGCTAATAACAACGTTCTGATGTGCGCACCGTCGACGTCAGCATCGGTCATGATGACTATCTTTCCGTACCTGAGCTTCGATGGGTCAAAATTGTCTCCCGTTCCTGAACCAATTGCGGTGATTATATCTCTTATTTGTTCATTTTTGAGAAGCTTCAATTCATTGCTCTTTTCAACGTTCAGTATCTTTCCTCTCAATGGCAATATTGCTTGGAAATTCCTGTCCCTTGCCTGTTTGGCGCTTCCACCTGCTGAATCTCCTTCGACGATGAAGAGTTCTGATTCTTCAAAGTTCTTCGTGATGCAGTCTGCCAGTTTTCCAGGGAGCGTCGAGTTCCCAAGACTGCTCTTTCTTTTTACCGCTTCCCTTGCTCTTTTGGCAGCTTCCCTTGCCTCTCTTGTCTGCTGGGCTTTTTGGATTATTATCTTCAAAACGGATTCGTTAACTTCAAAATAGTCTGTAAGTCTGTCGCGCACAACTTTGGCAACCGCTTCTTGCACTTCTTCGTTTCCGAGCTTTGATTTTGTTTGTCCTTCGAATTGAGGCGTTCCCATCATCAGTACGTTGACAACAGCGGTCATGCCTTCCCTGAGGTCTTCGCCTCTGAACGGCTCGCCTTTTATCATGTTTTTCTTCTTGCCAAGGTCGTTCACAACTCTTGTGAAAGCAGTCTTAAAGCCCGTAACGTGCGTACCGCCATCAACCGTTTTTATGTTGTTTACAAACGAGATTATCTCTTCAGCATCGTTGTCAGTGTACTGAAACGCAATCTGAACTTGCACATCTTGAGAAGTGCCTTCAATTAAGACTGTTTCGTGAAGTGTCTTTTCACCCTTGTTTAAGTACGCCACAAATTCTTTTAAACCACCGGCATAGTGGAGCGTTCTTTGTATGTTTTCACGTTCGTCCACAAATTCTATCGTTATGTTAGGATTCAAAAATGCCAAGTCTCTAAGCCTTGTGAGTATTGTGTCTGAATCGAATTCTACCGTTGTGAATATCATCTTGTCTGGTTTGAATCTAACTATCGTTCCTCGCTTGTCGGTCGTGCCTACAAGTTCTACCTCTGTTGTTTTGTTTCCTCGCGCGTAGCGTTGCCTATATATTTTACCGTCTCTGTGCACTTCTACTTCCATCCATTCAGAGAGCGCGTTAACAACCGATGCGCCAACACCGTGCAATCCACCGCTGACTTTGTAGCTGTCTTTAGAAAATTTACCTCCAGCATGGAGTGTTGTCATAACTACTTCGAGCGCGCTTGTACCTGTTTCTGGGTGAACATCAACAGGGATACCTCTTCCGTTGTCCTCAACTTCAACAGAACCATTGCTCTTTATTACAACCCTTATTTTGTCACAAAATCCTTGTATCGCTTCGTCTATACTGTTATCAACTATTTCATACACCAAGTGATGTAACCCGTTTTTACCGGTTGAACCTATGTACATTCCTGGTCTTTCGCGAACCGGTTCAAGCCCTTTGAGCACTTTTATGTTTTGTGCATTGTATTGATTGGTGGTAACCATACTCTGTTCACGACTTTCAAAATTGTCCATTACTTACACCTCCGCACACGGTTTGCTTATTTTTTTCTCTCTGTCTGAATTTTTACGTCACTGATTGGAAATTTTATATGCTCTTCTAATCTTTTCTTTATCTGCCTCTTCATCTTCTTCAGTTCATTGGTCCATATATTGTCATCACATTCTATTGTTATCGTTCCATCTTCAAAAGATGAGAATCTGCAGTGTTTAGATATATTTGCGCCAAGTATCTTTTCACTCATCTCTTCCAATTGTGATAAGATGTATATCTTTTTGAAAAAGGCATCTTTAAGTGCTAATTCGGAGAAGATTTTCCTCAGAGTAAGCATTTGATATACTCCTCGAACCCGGTCGAAAGTTCTTTACCTAATTCTGTTTCAAGTTTTCTTTTACCTATCTCGTCCACTGGGACAATTCCTCTACTTGTATGCGTTAAGAATAATTCATCGGCGTAAAATAGCTCGTAAGGTTCAACTATTCTCTCTTCTACATTGAAACCTTTTTCTCTCAAAAAATTCAAAACGTGCATTCTCGTAATTCCATCTAATATGCCTGAGTCAAGCGATGGTGTTACGATTTTATTCTTGAAGATGAGGAAGACGTTGCTGAAAGTCCCTTCGCAAACTTGTCCTTTGGTTCCGAGCATTATGACGTCGTAGTTGTCACCTTTTGTCAATCTTGCAAGGTATATGTCAGGCCTGCCGAGCGATTTCAAGTCCGGTGGCATACTCATTGGATCTGCTCGTCTAACGATTGTGAAATCAATTTTCACATGCGAAATAAAATAATTTTCCGTAGACTCACGGAAGACATAGCTGAGCAGATTACCATCGTATACGTAGACTATTCTAATTCTCTCAGACAAGTTCCCATAAATAAGTTCTTCAAATTCAGTCAGTTTAGGAGGTTCTATTTTAAGGTAAGAAAGTGATTTACACAATCTGTTATAATGTTCCTTCAAAGCAAATGGTTTGTTATTGTACGTTCGAATGGTCTCGTAAACTGCTATCCCTTTTGTAAGGGCTTCAACAATGTCAGTCGTTTGATACTTGCTTTTGAACAACCTTCGACACCACACCTTCCTGCGTCACGGAGCAAATTACGACCTTTGAAAATTCACCTATACTCCCGCCGTTGCTTTCATGCGGTATGTAATATTCGTCGTAACCGTAATAGATTCCGTTTTGAATACCTTCAACAAGAATAACGGCATTCTTTCCTACCAATTTCTTCTTATATTCATTTGCAACATTTTCAGAATGTTTAATCAAGATTTCTGCTCTTTCTTTCTTTATGTTTCCGGGAATTTGGTTTTCTAATCTTGAGGCTGGGGTATTGGGTCTCTGCGAATACCTGAACGTGTGAACTTTACTGAACTTGACTTTTTCAACAACTTCGAGTGTTTCAGCAAACTCTTTTTCCGTTTCGCCAGGAAATCCAACCATTATATCTGTCGTTATAGAAAAGAGCGGATCAAAAGCTCTAAGCTTATTGACTTTTTCCACAAATTGCTCGGCAGTGTAACCTCTGCCCATTCTTCTCAAAACAGTTGAGCTACCGCTCTGAATTGGAATATGGAGGTGATTGCAAATTCGCTCTTCTGATTTAATAACATCTATCAGCTCATCTGTTATATCTTCGGGATTTATCGAGCTCAATCTTATTCTGAACTCTCCGTCTATTTTCGAAAGATTTCTTAGGAGCTCTGCAAGGTTTGTTCCCAAGTCTTTTCCGTACTTTCCAAGGTTCAGACCGGTTATGACGATTTCCCTGTGTTTTTTATTAACTAACTTCTGAACTTCTTTTACAACAACCTCTATCGGTTTGCTCCTTGTTTTTGTACCTCGCAAACTTCTAATCACACAGTATGTACAACTGTTATCACAACCATCTTCGACCTTTATAAACGCTCTTGATCTCTCTGTCACTGAGTTTTCGACAATTTCGAATGAAATGTCGTCTTCTTCCCAGTAACCGATGTTGAAATACGTACCTGTATCGCTCAAATACTTGAGTATCTGCTTCTTCTCAGAATTTCCAAGTACGAGGTCAACGCCTAAAATTTTGTACTCTTCCTCAACTCTCGGGATTTGCACGTAGCAACCGCTGAGTATTATCTTCGAATCCGGATTCATTTTTCTCAAATGCCTAACAGTCTGTCTGACCTTTCTTTCCGCTTCTGCTGTTACAGCACAGCTATTTAGTATGTAAACGTCTGCGCCTTGATCCTCGCCTGAATAAACGATGTGTCCAGCGTTTTCAAGCATTTCGATGATCATTTCACTTTCGTACTGATTCAGTTTGCAACCTTGAGTTATAACGGAAATTCTGAGTGCTTTATCTATACGATTCATCTGCCGTTATTCACCACCGCTTCCTTGTGTACTGCACTTTCAAGAACTGATATTCTTGTGACAAAGCCCAGCAACACGTTATTATCGTCAACAACAGGTATTATCTTGTACCCTTTCCTCATTATCAAGTCAGCAACATACAGAAGGGTGTCGCTTGGTTTGACAGTCTGTGCTGGCTTTGTTGCAAATTTTCCAATAGGTTCGCGGGCTATTTCTTTCAGCCTTCGAATGAAAAGATTGGTGTCCGGCAAAAACGCAGCTGTTTGCAATAGATTGAAATAACTTGGCAAACACGCCCTGATGATGTCGTCTTCCCCAACAAAACCTATTACTCTCAATTCGTTATCAACCACGCTTATCCCTGGCAATCCAGTTTTGTTCAATATGTCTATTACAACTTCAACTGTGTCATTTTCAAAAACAAAGGTAATATCGTGTGTCATGAAGTCTTTGACTTTTAAGCTTTCCATCTATTCCACCCTCTCGGTAGAGATTTTACCAAGGTACTCCTCAATCAGTGAAAGTGAAGGTGGTTCTTTTCCAATATAAGACGTTTTAGCTACTGCGGCAGCATAGCCGTATCTCGCCATATCTAAGCAACACATCCCTTTCGAATTAGCAAAGATCATACCAGCTACAAAGTTATCTCCGCTACCCAAAAGATAAGAGTGATCAATTTCAACCTTCGGAGAAAATTTCCAGACACCATCTTCTGTAGCTACAAAGTCGTATACTGTCTTGTAAGATAGAATAACCAATCTCGCCCCTTGTTTAACGAAATCTTTGGCTGCCTGTATGTACTCTTGCTCCGTGTTCAATATACGTCCTAAGATCTTTTCGCTCCTTCTCATGTCGTATTTCAACACATCAGGAAATGCTACTTTTATCGACTCAGTTATTATCTCATCTCGCGCTTCCCAAAATACGACTTTTCTATACTTCTTTGCTATTTTTGTCAGTTCACCATAAAATGAAAGTGGTACTCCTTTCGGTACACTTCCAGAAATTACAACTGCTCTTACTTTTTGAACAAGGACTTCATACCTTTTCAAAAAGTTATTTAAATCCAATTCGTTAACGGTAGGACCTTCTGAATTAATCTCCGTGAGCGTATGCGAAAGTGTATCTGCAATAGCGATATTTTCACGCGTCTCATCGGAAATTCTAACAAAACTTGTAGATATTAACGAACCGTACTTTCGCAATTCGGAAAGTAGAATCTGTCCCACATAACCTCCTATGAAACCAGTGACAATCGATGGTATGCTGTAGTGGGACAAGACAACAGAAACATTCACTCCCTTACCACCTGGAGTCATTCGGTTCTTTTCTTTGGATACAATATTTAACTTGTCTAACGTAAATCCATCTATTATGAATTTCCTGTCAAGCGCGGGATTAAGGCAAACCGACAAAACCTCCATCATCATGCCCCCAAAATATATTTTTCTGGTTCACCACTGTATACTATTTTACCACCTCTCATGACTATTAGCAAATCTCCAAGCCCCAAGAATCTTTTTAAAGTGCGTGTTGCAAGAATTATGATCTTAGTTTCAGAAAGTTCTTTGAGCATCTTAGTCACAAATTCTATATGTTCATCGTCAAGGTGGTCTAAAAGACAGTCAAGAACAAGCACAGAGGACTGCCTTATTGAGGAAATGAAAAGCAAAAGTCCGATCTTTTCGAGAACATATAGAGACGAAAGCGGTGTTTTTTCAAACTTATCCAGTGCTTTTAGTACACCAAAATTATCCAATTCCGTAGCATGTTCTTCCACACTGAACTTGTACCCGTGTCCAAAGACTATTTCAATCAACTCTTTTAAGTTTAAATAGTCGAGCGATTCCAAAAAGTTCGTATCCAAGTAAGTAACGATCTGTCTGATTTCCTTTTCGGAAAAATCTTCAACGTTGGTAGTATCAAAGTACATCTTGCCTGAATATCTTATATTTGGATACGTTTCTCTGTTGAGTCTTGAAAAACTTCTCAAAAACGCAGATTTCCCAGAGCCTCTGGGACCGTAGAGGATTACAAACTTTCCAACGTCAAGTTCCAAGTTTATATTCTCAAAGAGGATACTCTCTTCGACTGTAGCTGTGAAATTCTCACATAGTACCTTACTTATCGTGAGCTGAACGTTCTTTTTTCTCATCCTTTTTCACCGTATCCTTCAGGCGTTCCTCAAGCTCACTTTTTGCTTTTTCGTCACCTTGGTTAGTCAAACGTATTAGTTCATATTGCGAAAGGATCTTCTCCTTTTTAAGCTTTATGACTTTCTCCATCTATTCATCTCCTTCTTTTATTTTTCTATTTTAATTTTCGATAATATTATACCATCATTTAGTTAAGACATCTTGTATCGTATTTTAACTTTGATGGACTTAAGTTAAGAGAATACTACATTGCAAGGCCAAAAAAATGGGGATGCTCAATCGCATCCCCATTGTTGTCAACTTATAGCTCCATAAACTTCAGATATTTTCCAAAAATTCCTTTATTCGCTTCATTCCTTCCTCGATTTTATCTATTGAAGTGGCAAAACTTATCCTTACAAAGCCTGGCATTTCGAAAGCGCTTCCTGGAACTGTCGCAACAAGTTTTTCTTCTAAGAGTTTCTTGCAAAATTGCTCATCGTCTCCAGATACTTTGAAGAACAAATAAAACGCACCTTTCGGTTCTACGTATTCAAGGCCGTATTCTCTTGCCTTGCTAAGAATAAACGCTCTGCGCTTTTTGAATTCATCAATCATGTATGTGTTATTTGTCCTGCAAGCCTCAATAGCCGCATACTGAGCTGGTGTATTTATGTTTGAGCTAACGTGGCTCTGTATTTTTGATATTCTTTTCTTTATTTCTTTGTTCTTAGTGGCTGTGTACCCAACTCGCCAGCCTGTCATGGCATGTGATTTGCTGAACGCGTTGACATATATGAGTAAGTCATCGTTCACAAGCCCATACAGAGAAATGTGGTTACCGTCGTAGACTAAATCGTCGTAAACTTCGTCGCTTATCACGAATATTTTTCTTTCGTTTGCTATTTCTGCAATTGTCATAAGTATTTCTTTGTCATAGACTCCGCCTGTCGGATTATTTGGCGAATTGACAAGAATAATCTTCGTTTTCTCCGTCAGGTGAGACAATATTTCATCTTTTGTCGGCACAAATTCGTTTTCGAATTTGGTGCGTACCACCACTGGTTTGCCTCTTGAAAGCAGAACTTGTGGAACGTAGCTTACCCAGAGTGGTGCGAACATGAGCACTTCGTCGCCTTCGTTGAGTATGGCGGAGAATGCGTTGAAAAGCGCTTGTTTCCCGCCGTTGCTAACGACTATTTCGTCTGGGGTGTAGTGGACATTCTTCTTTTCTCTAAGATAATTCGATATGGCTTCTCGTAATTGTGGAATTCCATTGCTGTCTGTATATTTTGTAAGACCTTTTTGAAGAGCTTCAATGGCTTTTTCAACTATATTCTTTGGCGTTTCGAAATCCGGCTCGCCCACAGTGAAGTTTATTACATCTTTCCCCTCAGAAATGAGTTTTTTGGCAAGTGCATCTATTTCGAGTGTCTTAGAAGGTAGTATCTGCTCTGTTGGATGCATGAAATCTCACCGCCTATTTTTTGTATCTGAAAATTGGGTACTTCGTTGCGTTAACATCGTCCAACCTTCTGACTGGCGTTGAGTATGGAGCACCTTTGACTAATTCTGGCTTTGTGGTGGCTTCTTCGTATATCTTTTCCATAGCATCTACAAATGTATCGAGTGTCATCTTGCTTTCCGTTTCAGTCGGCTCAATCATGATAGCTTCGTGCACAATAAGTGGGAAGTAAACAGTTGGAGCGTGCAAACCATAATCCAACAATCTCTTTGCTATATCCAGCGTTTTTACTCCGGTTTTCTTTACAAATTCTTCGTTATCAATCACAAACTCGTGCATGCACATTCTGTCATGGGAAGCGTTGTATAGTTTGGACAATTTTGCCCTGAGGTAATTTGCGTTCAAGACAGCCATGTCGCTGACATGTTTCAAGCCTTTGTTACCCATTGTTAGTATATACGTGTAAGCTTTGACCATGACTAAGAAGTTGCCATAGAATGACCTAACCATTCCTATCGATTTCGGCAAGTTATAGTCGAGGTCGTATCCTCTTTCTGTCTTTTTCATAACTGGTATCGGCAAGTAAGGTGCAAGGCGTGCTTTTACACCTATCGGACCACTGCCTGGACCGCCCATGCCATGTGGCGTGCTGAATGTCTTGTGCAGGTTGAGGTGGACTATATCAAAACCCATATCTCCGGGCCTCGTTCTTCCCATAATAGCATTGAGATTTGCACCGTCGTAGTACAACAACGCGCCAACTTCATGCGCCATCTTGGCAATCGTCAAGATGTCTTTTTCGAAAAGCCCAAGTGTATTTGGATTTGTGAGCATTATTACTGCAACAGATTCGTCCAAATGAGTCTTCAATTCTTCCAAATTCACGCAACCGTCTTCACCAGATTTCAGTTCAACAACTTCGAAACCCGCCATCGCAGCAGACGCTGGATTCGTTCCGTGTGCGCTATCTGGCACTAAGACTTTCTTTCTCTTTTCAAGCTCTCCTTTGTCTTCGAAGTACGCTCTTGCAATAAGTAACCCTGTCAGCTCACCGTGTGCACCGGCTGCCGGTTGCAGCGTCATATCGTCTGTACCGGTGATTTCACACAGTAATTCTTTCAAATGCCCCATCAGTTTTACCGCACCAGTTATCGTTTCTCTTGGTTGCATTGGGTGTAAATTTGCAAATAGAGAAGCCATGTCTTCATTAATTTTAGGATTGTACTTCATCGTACATGAACCGAGCGGGTAAAATCCCCTATCAACGGAATAGTTCTTGGAAGCTAAATCGGTGTAGTGCCTCACAACATCAACTTCTGAGACTTCTGGAAGCATGGGTTCAGACTTTCTCACAAGATGTTCTGGCAATTTAATTTCAAGCTTGTCGACATCGTATTCAGGAAGCTCGTAACCTTTTCTTCCGCGTGTGGATTTTTCAAAGATCGTCATTTTGACATCACCTCAACAAGTCTTTCAATCGATTCTTTTGTGTTGACTTCTGTTGAGCAGACGAGTGCGCTCGGTCCAAGTTCTTTGTATACTCTGTCTATTGGTATTGGTCCCAATATTCCATCCTTTACCATCTCATGCCATCTTGCCCTGTAGCTCTCAGGTACTCTCACAACGAATTCGTTAAAGAATTCACCTGTGAATATTCTCTTAATGCCTTTCTCTTCAAGTTTCTTTGCCAAAACATGCGCGTTGTTGTAAGAACGATAGGCAACTTCTTTTAATCCTTGTGGTCCCATTGTCGAAAGGTAAATTGCGTTGATCAGTGCAATGTAGGCTTGGTTAGAGCAGATGTTTGATGTTGCTTTTTCCCTTCTTATGTGCTGTTCTCTTGTTTGGAGAATCATGACGTAACCCTTTTTTCCTTCTATATCCTTTGTTTCACCGATTAATCTTCCCGGCATCTTTCTGACATGTTTTTCAAGCGTTGTGAAGAAACCTATGCCAGGTCCGCCAAGATTTGGAGTGACACCGAGCGATTGACCTTCACCCACAACTATGTCCGCACCAAATTTACCAGGTGCTTCAAGCAACGCCAGTGATACAGGTTCGGCAACGACTATGAATACAACGTTCTGAGGAATTGTTTCCCTTATAGATTTTAAGTCTTCAACAATTCCGAAGAAGTTAGGATATGCCACCGCAACTGCCGCAACTTCGTCGGACAATTTTTCTTTTAACGCATTAATATCTATCTTTCCAGTATCATCGTATCCGATTTCTTCGATAGCAATATCAAGTGGCTTCGTGTAAGTTTTCGCGACCGTTCTGTATTCAGGATTAATGGTTTTTGCAACTAACATTTTCGTTTTGCCCGTTATTCTCGTTGCCATCAAGAGGCTCTCTGCGAATGCGCTCGCCCCGTCGTACATGGAAGAGTTGGCAACTTCCATTCCGGTGAGTTCACACATCATCGTTTGGTATTCAAAAAGCATCTGCAATGTTCCTTGTGATACCTCAGCTTGGTATGGCGTATAAGCTGTCACAAAATTCGGATTTGATGCGAGGTGTTTTACAACCGTTGGGATATAGTGGTAGTATATACCTGCGCCCATGAAAACATTCTCGGGCTCAAAACTGATGTTTTCTTTAGCGAGAGCTCCTACCAATTTTCTGACTGTGAATTCATCTTTGCCTTCTGGTATGTTGTAACCATCTATCGTCTTTGGCACATCAACAAACAAGTCATCGATGCTCTTCACACCTATTTCTTCCAACATCTGCTTAATTTCTTCTTCCGTATGAGGTATGTATCTGTGCACGCTTTTCACCCCTTTTCAAAATTCAATGACATGTTTTATGTTGAGTTTATTTTTTTGATTTCACGCTACCACGGTAGAACGGTGTTTTTACAACAGTTGCGTCAACGTACTTGTCCCTTATCAATACCTGAACGGTGTCACCAAGTTTTATACCCGCATCAATCAGAGCAAAGGCAATTGGTTTGTTTAGAGTTGGAGAGAACGTGCCACTTGTTACGTACCCAATTTTGTTGCCGTGCTTGTAAACTTCCATATTGTGTCTTGGGACGAGTTTTGTATCGAGAGTAAGTCCCCTGAGCCTTCTTTTCAGTCCTTCTTCTTTTTGTTTTAAGAGCGCCTCTTTACCATGGAATTCTCCTTTTTCAAATTTCACAGCCCACGGTATCGATGCCTCAAGAGGTGTGATTGTATCGTCCATGTCGTTCCCGTACAGGAGTAACCCAGCTTCTAAACGGAGCACATCTCTTGCACCCAACCCTGCAGGTTTGATTCCTATTTCGAGCAGTTTTCTCCAGACAAAAGCTGTCTGATTCGCAGGGATGTACAATTCAAACCCATCTTCACCGGTGTAACCAGTTCTTGAAATGATGCCTTTAACTCCGAAAATTTCTCCTTCTTTGAACGAATAGTATCCGATTTCCTCAAGATTTAGATTGGTATATGGCTGAAGTTTCTCTTGTGTCAACGGTCCTTGGACAGCTATCAGACCAGTTTCGTCAGAAATGTCGCTCAGTTTGACGTTGAACTTTTCAGCAAGCTTTGAGATATGGTTGAAGTCTTTTGATATATTGGCGGCATTAACAACGAACATCACCTTCTCAGGTGCTATTTTGTAAACCAATAAATCATCTACAAAACCGCCGTTTTCGTTACACATAGCGGTGTAAATAACGTCACCAAAATTGATAGAGCCAAAATCATTCGTCACAACGTAACTTGCAAATTTTACTGCATCAGGACCTTCGCATATGAATTCTCCCATGTGGGATACATCGAACATCCCAACTTCTCTTCTTACAAGATTTACTTCATTTACTATGCCTTCGTACTGCAGTGGCATGTAGTAACCAGCAAATTCGACCATTTTAGCACCGAGTTTGACGTGTTCGTCGTAAAGTGGTGTGTATTTCACGGAAACTCCCTCCTCATTAATCAAATTGCTCGCTTCTTCATAAAACTCTTCTGGGACAAGAACCTCGCATTGAGCACTACTACCAAAAATAGGATGCACAAAAACGTCGGTCTTTTGAACTATGACCGGTATATTGTACGCAGTAAGGAATTTTTCAATCAACCTCGCTTCGACCTCACCTATCGTGCTCCTAACGATTTTCCACACCTTTTGTTTCACTCCAATGCAAATTAATCGGAATATTCACTATTTTTCCATATGCTTAATTTCAGTCTACTATCGTTCGAAAAATATCGCAATGCTTGTTTATTCTTCCCAGTAGCGTTTAGTAACAATTTTCAGATGCGAAGCATCTTTTTTGTATCTTCCCACTTTTGCGCACGGTTTTCCATTCACTTCCACGATATCTGCGGTGATATCTATCTTTTTCTTAAGGAGTTTTGAACCCACACCATAGACATCGG
Source organism: Fervidobacterium gondwanense DSM 13020 (assembly GCF_900143265.1). Lineage (NCBI taxonomy): Bacteria > Thermotogati > Thermotogota > Thermotogae > Thermotogales > Fervidobacteriaceae > Fervidobacterium > Fervidobacterium gondwanense. Next base: position 17,218 of record NZ_FRDJ01000004.1, read on the forward strand.
CAGGCACGCCAAGATTTTCGAAAAGTTTAATCTTTTCCTCATCAAAGCCTCCAGAGACAACTATCTTCAAAGCTTTGAGCCCTACCTTATCGAATTCTTGCCTTGCTTTCCAGACCAACTCGGGGCACACTCCAAATGACTGTGGTCCTATTGGTGTAACCGACTTATCTCTCAAACTTCCAGACGTGTCGAATCTGACACCCCATATTTTATTCTTTCCGGGTCCTATAATCGGAGATGGATCCGTTTCACCAAGGATGAACGGTTTTCCCATTACATATTCGTACTGTTTCTTCACAACTCTAAATGTCGTACCTATTACATCGTTATCCCAATCTACCAAGACTATCCTGTTGACGTTTTCTGGCATGTATTTATCAAATGCGATCGCAGCGTCTTCCGTACTGCCATCATACGCTGCAATTAGTGCATGAGGAATTGTACCCATAGACTCAACACCCCAATAGTCCGCATTTGCATCTGTCGATACTCCAAACGCTCCGGCTTTAAGTGCTGCATATCCGTCGGTTGCTTGCACCCAATAATGGTCAAATCTTGCACTGAAGAACAGGATTGGTTTACCGTTAGCTGCTTCGACTACTCTCTTTACGGCAGTTGCCGTACTCGTTGCCCTTGCTATGACACCGAGCAACACTGTCTCAAGATACCCAAAATAGATTGGGTCGCCTTCGATAGTCATCAAAGGCTCACCATCAGGAACGTATTCGCCATCGTAGACTGCTCTAACTTCAATCTCATCCCATTTATCTACCCACAGTTCGTTCAACTTAAGCCTTAGGTCCCATTTTTTTCTTGTGAGTTCAACAATTTTCTCTACATCACCCTCGACAGATAGACTCTGCATCGCTCTGTCCAAATTCAAGATTTCGTTGTAAAGCCTTTTCGCTTCTTGTTCGTTTTCGTAATACCCTGTGCAGTACCTTAAAATTGCCAATGCCTCATCAACGCCACAGACAACGGCGTTATCCCTCGGGAAGAACTGATAGTATACCCTCGGATGTCTGTCGTCTTTTTTCAAAACCTCAACGTAGCGCGTGAAGTATTTATCTGAATAATACCCCATCCTTATGCGATCAATAGGCACTTTAAAAACTTTTGGGTGCAACCTGCTCATATTTACTTCCTCCCTTTAATTGCATTTGAAACTTTGTAGTCGAAACAAACCCTGCAAAGTGTACAACCGTTTCTGCAATCTTTCGTCGTTGTTGCACCGAAATAATTCTTGTACTCATCCCACAAAAACTCTTTGCTTACGCCTGTATCAAGGTGATCCCATGGAAAGTCCACGAGTTCATATGGACCACGGTAGCTTTCTATATTTATCTCTTGGAAATATTTAGTCCACTTTTCGAATGAGAAATACTCCCCCCATTCATCATAATAACCCTCTTTGTAGACTTTTTCAATGACAGGGAAGAGTTTTCTATCACCTCTTGAGAGAATTCCTTCGATAAAACTCTTTTTTCCGTCGTTTATGTCTAATTTTCCAAATTTTCTGTATGGTGATAAGATTTTTTTCACCATATCCATGTACTCAGGACTTTGAAGTCTTGCGAATTGGAAAGCTGTGTGCGGTTTTGGTATCAGCAAATTGATTGATGCGGTGATATCTGAAAAGCCTAAGTTTTTAATCTTTTTGACTATCTCTCCTATTTCCTGTATGTCTTCTTCGGTTTCGTTGGGAAAACCAACCATAAAGTAAAGTTTTATCCTCCTCCAACCAGCTCTCTTAGCCTCCTGAGCAGTTGCAAGTATGTCTTCTAAGTTTATTTGTTTGTTTATAGCATCGCGCATCTTCTGGCTACCGGCCTCAGGCGCGAAGGTCAAGCCAGTTTTTCGAACTGTCGATATCTTTTCAGCAAGCTTTATATTGAATGCGTCTACTCGGGTTGATGGAATAGAGATCGAGAGTGTACGTTCTTTGACATAGGGCATCAATCTGTCTACTATTTCATTTATCTGTGAGTGATCCAATGCGGAGAGCGAGAGGAGTGAGACTTCGTCGTAACCAGTGTTCTCAATGAGCTTCTTAATGCCTTTTTCTATATTTTCCGCACTTCTCTCACGAACAGGTCTGTAGACGTAACCAGCATGGCAGAATCTACAGCCTCTTGTGCATCCGCGACTTATCTCAACAACTACTCTGTCGTGCACGCTTTCCAAATGTGGAACGATTTTTCTTTCCGGTAATTTAGCACTATCGAGATCTTTGAGAATATTCCTTCGAACTTTCGAAGGGGCGAAATCGTACTTCGGTAGTATTCTACTGCCCTCCTGACGATAGAACATAGGTATGTAGATGCCATCGATTTTGACAAGTTCTTTTAATCTATCTTCTCGTTTTATTCTTTTTGTTTCTTTAATCACTCTCAGAACATTTTGAAAGTTAACCTCTCCATCGCCAAGGTAAATGGCATCAAAAGCCTCTGCAATAGGCTCACAGTTGTAAGCAACGGGACCTCCTCCAAGTACGATGGGATCCTCTTCTCTCCTGTCGTAACATCTTATTGGTATTTTCGACAATTCCAATAACTTGAGAACATTCGTGTAAGAGAGTTCGTATTCGAGAGATATGCCGAGCACGTCCATTTCATATATTGGAGTTTTCGTTTCAAGGGTAAATAAAGGTATTCCCTTTTCTTCCATTTTTTGAATCATATCGGGCCAAGGAAGAAAGACGCGTTCTGCATAGGCAAAATCCAGTTCATTAGCGAGCCAATACAGAATCTCAAGTCCGTAATGCGACATTCCAACCTCGTAAACATCTGGGAAAGCAAGAGCAACCCTTAGTATCTTTTCGTTGGCTTCCTTAACGACACTATTGTACTCGCCTCCTATGTATCTCGCAGGCTTTGAGACGCTAATTAAGTTTTCTGATAAGAATTTGATTATAGATTGCTTCACGGGATACCTCCATTTCTTAAGTCTATTTTACTCAATCAGATAATTGAAAGAAATCTGAACTTTTGCAACTCCGGAAACTGGCAGTTCAATTTCTGCCAAGTCAGCTGTCGACTTCGTCACTGTGCCGCCGGATACGGTGAGGTTACTCAACCCTTTTGCATATATCTGAACCTTTGTCAGCCCATTACCCTTAAGATTCAATTCACCGGTAATATAGACTCTTCCACCTGCTTTTGTTGTCTTGATCAGATTCCAGCTATGGTATATCTGCCAGCTTTTTGAGACAGTTAGACTCCCTTCTTTGTTTATATCCGGCATCCTCGCAAGTCCAACTGGTATACTGTTGCCGAGGATTTCGGAAAAGACATAGACTTCTCCTGCTGGTAGCTCTTCGCCAGTTTTGATTTCAACAACGTAATCCGCAGGTCGCCAGTCGTAAGAATAAGAGTAGCTAAGTCTTATCAGATTAACATCACGTCTGGTAATTTGTAATGATTTGTTCTTGAGGTGTATTCCTCTTTTCAAACCTTCTAAATTGCCGAGCACGAATATTTTTCTTCCCGCAGCTCCGTATTCTTCAGCCATAGCGCTTTCAGCAACCATGGCAACTTTATTGTACATGACCTGCTGTTCGCCCGGAGCAGTTGAAAGAATTACGTACGCTTTGTCTACTGGAGAGTCAATTGCAAAGAATTGCTCGAGCACGTTATTTTTCAGAGTGTAATAAATCTTGTACCCACCTGGAACACTGAAAAGCACGTCCGATTTCGAACTGACTCGAAGTATTCTCTCACTCTTTCCAGATTCAATAACTTTTGCAAGTCCGAACGGTGTGTTTACATAAATTTGACCATCTTCAGCGACGAGCTTTTCTCCAATCATATGGTAAGTTCCAAGCGGTAATTCAGCTGGTATCTGGTACTTTGGTTGGACTTCTCGAGTTTCAACGTACCATTTCTGAGCTGTCGTCAAGACCACTTCCCAATTCTCGGGCAAGACAAACCCATCATCTACGGTTTTGTACAATAGGCCGTTGGAATTGAAGAGTACCAAGATATCCGCTTTCAAAGCGCTCGGCAACAAGCAGAGTGATAATATAAATATGACTGACAATGAACTGTTGAACTTCTTCACCATAAGCATCGCCTCTTTAGGTTGTTGGATTTATTAAGTAATTAATTCAGAACGTGTTGTTCTAAGAGTTTTACTAAATCAGATAATCAAAAGAAATATGAACTTTTGTAGTTTTTGAGACTGACAATTCAATCTCAGAGTAATCTGCTCCCAATTTTACTATCGTACCATCTGACACGGTTAGATTTTCCAATCCTTTTGCATAAATTTCAACCTTGGTGAGCCCATTGCCTCTGAGATTTAGCACGCCATTGATGTACATTCTTTCTCCGGCTTTTGTTGACTTTGTGAGGGTCCAGCTGTGGTATATTTGCCAGCTCTTTGAAAGGCTTATTGTTCCTTCTTCTCTTATATCCCACATATTTGCGAACCCTATTGGAATATTTTTTCCATCTGTATCAGAAAATACGTAAACTTTACCGGCGGGTAATTCCTCTCCTTCGTCTGTCTTAACTTCAATAACGTAATCTGCTGGTTCCCAGTCATAGGAATAGGAGTACCGCAAACTTATGAAGTTGATATCCCGCCGAGTAACTTGTAAAGACTTGTTTCTTATATGTATTCCATTCTTTAAACCTTCTAAATTGCCAAGTACAGATAACTTTCTTCCATTTGTATCGTATTCCCTGTACCATTCATCTTCAGGAGCTTCTCTTTCCATTGATTTATCGTAAAATACTCTTGTTTCGTATTGCTCTTCGGATGCTGTTGACAGTATTACGTATGCCTTATCGACAGGAGAGTTTATTTCGAAGAACTGGTCGAGCATGTTACCTTTCAAGGTGTAGTACACTCTGTAGCCGCCCGGTACACGGAATAACACTTCGGATTTAGAACTCATTCTGAGTATCCTCTCAGTTTTCCAATCTTCTACAACCTTTGCAAGCCCGAAGTCTGTATTAACGTATTTTTGTCCGTCTTCGGTTGTCAGTTTTTCTTTAAAAATTTGATAGATCCCAGGCGGCAACTCGACTGGAATCTGATATTTCGCCTGGCTTTTGCGTGTCTCGATGTACCATTTACGCGCTGTTGTAAGCATTACGTTCCAATCTTCAGGCAAAGCAAAACCGTCATCTACACTCATGTACAACAAACCTCTTGAAGCAAATAATACCCGGACAGCAGATGAGGTATCCTTAGACTTTTTCGCCATAGGCTGAAAGCCCCTTTGATTCGTAAGTTTCGCAAAACCTGTCTCATGGCACGGATGCGAGAGTTCTCAAAGTACGACCCTCAAAACATTAAATCTTTGAAAAGCCAGAAATAGCTCAGAACTATGACGAGAATCAACCCGATAGCTATCGCTCTCCACACTTTCTCTGCTCTGTACGAATAATAAACAGGAATAGTATAACCAAGTAGCATACCGCTCAGCAGTCCGCCTATGTGTGCCGCGTTGTTTATGCCGGAACCGGGTATAAAGCCAAGGACAACGTTAAGTACAATCATCGGAAGCAGGGCACTGCCCGTTATGGATTTCAAGAAGAACGGTGTGTCTTTTCTGAAACCAGCACCGAAGAGCGCCCCAACTAAACCAAAGATACCTCCGCTCGCTCCAACGGACAACGAATCGTAGTAGAAAAATTGAGTTGCTACGTTTCCTACAATTCCCGTGATAAAAAAATACGCCAAGAACCTGTAAGTTCCATATATACCCTCTGCGTAGTTTCCGAGGATGTACAGAGCGTACATGTTGAATGCTAAATGTAAAAAACCACCATGCATGAACATGGCGGTTACTATTCTGTACCACTGCCCCTGGCTTATAAGCGGACCGTATTGGGCACCGAACAACAGATATGCTATATCGCTACCGTTAACAAAAGTCCTAAAGACATAAAATGCAAGAAGAATTAGCGAATCTATCAATATCAAGTAAAGATACGCTTGTCTTTTAAAATGCAAATTATCCAAAAAACGCATCTCAAACCTCCAATTGTGAGAAATTAAGTTACCTAATTAACCAAGTGGATTATACTTTGCAATGACCGCATTCGTCTTTTCTTCCCTAACAGCTTCCACCTTTTCCCATATTTCGTTCATCGCAGTTTTCAGCATGTCGTTGAACATATCAAGATCCTCAAGCAGATCTTTTTCGTACACTAACTCTTTAATCTTCCTGTCACAGGTTGCGATTATCTTCAAAGCTCCACCAACTTCAACTTGTACCTCTTCTTGCTGGAATGATTCTTCAAGCGCTTTGAGTTCTTCTTCCATCTTCATTTGCAGTCTCTGGAGTTCGGCAAAATTCTTTGGTATACCCTGTGATGAACCTCCGCCACCAAGGTTTCTTCCACCAAAACTTTTAAGCTTTTTCATCTTAGTGTCCTCCCTTTTAAGTTTTATTTGAGATTATAAGTTTTACATTTACCAATAATATCAATGATTTATCTATCGGCGACCTCGTATATGTAAAATCTGTCGGACCTCAGTTGTTCTTTCTTAGGCGTTACGATCATAACTTCCGCACCATACTTTGTAAAGACCGTCCTTGTGAAAAGCCAATTGTCCTTCCCAAGTACAAAAGCAGCTGTTGAGAACGCATCCGCAATGACTGGATCTTCACTTATTATTGTTGCGCTTACTGCTTTATTTGCCGGGTATCCAGTCTTCGGGTCAATTATGTGGTGGTACCTAACGTTGTCGATTATGAAAAATCTTTCATAATCACCACTTGTCGCAATCGAACCTTCTTTCATGTAAACGATAGCAATGTTTTCTCCCGGTTGACCTCTTGGGTCTCTTATTCCTATCACCCAGTTGGCTTTGTTGTATTTCGGTCCGAGTATCATAATCTGTCCGCCAGCTTCGATAAACCCGTGGCAATTTTTATCGAATTCTTTCGCTATCTGGTACGCTCTTTTCAATGCGTATCCTTTCAATAAACCACCGAGGTCTATCCATACTCCGTTCGTCTTTATCTTTTTATTTAAGTAATCAATCGCAATTTTCTGGTAACCGGACTGCGAGGCAGCTTCGGCTATCTCGGTTGCCGTTGGTACCTTGAACTGATTTGTTGACTGATTCTGCGTGAATTTATCAAATCCCCAGAGTTTTATGAGCCTTCCGATTGAAGGATCAAAAGCACCTTCTGTGTACCGCGCAAGTTTGAGAGAGGTATCTATAATTGATAATGTCTCGTCGTCAACTTCGACCCAGTCTTCCGAGTTGTTTAACTTATAAAGCACACTTGACTCATTATACGGGTCATATTTCTGCTCAAGCCTTTTCATCTCGTTGAAAATCGCCTTTGCGACAGTATTTGTGTTAACTTTCGACGCAATTTTTATCTTGATATAAGTTCCAAATATGTAGTCCTCGTAGTCGTTGTATTGCCCCGTTTTGCCTGAGAAAAAAAGAAGGTATATTGCCATTACAACGAGGAATATCACAATGACTGAGTAAACTACGATACGGTTCAAAATCATAATCTCCTTAGGATCTGGTTGTTGCACGCTTTGCACCGTCCTTCCTTATTAAGGTTCAATATTCTTACATCGTATCCTCTTCTAATTATAACAAGACTTCCGCATTTTGGACAGTACGTACTCTCATATTCTTCGTTCCATACGTTCCCAAGATAAACATAGTTGAGATACCTCTTCGCAAGTAGATATATTTCTCTAAGTGTTTCCACATTAGTCGGTGGTTTTGTGTATTTGTAAGCAGGATGATATCTGGAAAGATGAAGAGGTATGTCAGGTGAAATTTTCGCAAGAGCCTTGAACTCTTCTTCGAGTTCATTAAGACTGTCGTTACCATCAGGTATGACGAGGGTTGTTACTTCCACATGGACATTGTTAAATACCCCCGTTTCGATAGTTTTCAAGACTTGTTCGTAATTGCCACCGCAGACTTTGCGGTAGAAATTGTTGTTGAACGCTTTTAAATCAATATTCATGGCGTCGATAAAAGGTAAGAGTGTTTTCAACGGCTCTTCGTTGATATATCCATTAGTCACCAGCACGTTCTTAAGGTCCTTCTCTTTTGCAAGTTTAGACGTTTCATATACGAACTCGTACCAGACAATTGGTTCACTGTAAGTATAAGCTATTCCTATGTTTCCTTCGTGTTTATATTCAAGGGCTATATCGAGAAGTTCTTCAGGTAATAATTCTTTCACATAGTAGGGCCTTTGTTGTGAAATTTCCCAATTCTGGCAAAATTCGCACTTAAAATTGCAACCCCAAGTGCCGACGGAGATTATCGTGCTCCCGGGGTAGAAGTGAAAAAGTGGCTTTTTTTCGATGGGATCCAGCGCTATAGATGTGACTTCTCTATAATTAAGCGAAAAAAGTTTACCGTTTTCGTTTCTCCTCGCTTTGCAAACACCAGTGCGCCCATTATCGATGACACAGTTGTGCGGGCATAACAAGCATCTTACCTTCCCATCACCGATTTGCTCGTAAAACATGGCTTCACGTTTCATACTATCAACCTTCTTTCAATCTTTAAAAACTGTGCTTCCTCAACCGTGCATATGTTTAGCAATGCTATTCTTCCCTGAACTTTGTAGTAAAGTAATTTTTTATCGGTCTTGCGTTCGGTATAGATTTTCCACTGAAGAGTATTCTCTCATAGTTCTCTTTGTTCTGCGATTTTGAAACCTCGCTTTTCAGCGGTTCTTCTTCCAATATGTAGTCAACTTTTTTCTTGCCAATCTCATATGTATATGGATAGATTAATGTATACTCGCCATCTGGCATATTGGATTTGAAGACACTTTTCCCGTCAGTCCCAAATCCCGCTTTCACGCCTATGTGTATACCAAAGTTGAGGTCAAGAGAATACGCCAAAGAATACGGCGCGAGTAGGTTCTTAACTGTTGTCGGTGGTGTTAGGCTGACTCCAATTACTTCATACTCCATCTGCGTTCTTTCCCATTCCGCCTCTGTTTTTGTCTCATCTTTTGGGATGACTTTTCCAAATAACTTACTACCAATCTTCTTTACTTCTGGGTTTATTCCATCTCTCAAAGTTCTGAGCTTTTGAATAGCCTTCCTTCTGCTATCAAAGATATTATCAAAACTTCCTATCTTTAAGAGAGCTTCAATGGTTGAGAGCGATAGTCCGGAGCTTTCGACAAAATCTTCGAAATTCTTAAATTGATAGTTTAATATTTGGAGTGATTTTTCATAAGATATTCCAGGAACAATATAAAGTGGCAGAGTATAAATATTTTCTTTCTTCTCGCTGTTTGCTTTACTATCAGGAACAATAGGTACAGATGGTGGTAAAACGGTGTAACCTAACGATTGTAAATTGTAAACAGCAGTTTGAAGAACAGAGGTATCGTATTTTAAATACACATCGTAGAAAAGTTTCGGAAAGTTGGTTTTGAAATAAGCCATTAAGAAAGTAATATGGGCATACGCAACAGCGTGCGATTTATTGAATGCATATTCGCCAAGTGCAAGTATCGTTCGTGCGATTTCTGTACCGTCGTTTCCGTACTCTTCACCTAAACGCTTTTCTAAGAGCTTGTACGTTTCTTTTATGCCAGATATATCCTTCTTCGCTATAGCCTTTCTCAGCTCGTCCGCCTGGCTACTCGTTAGCCCAACCAAGTCCATAGCGATTTTCATAACCTGCTCTTGGTATATTGGTATTCCAAACGTCTCAGATAATATGTCGATATCGTATTTCGATTTGTTCTTGCTTTTCATCTGCTTTATTTCTCGTACTATGCCGGCTTTGAGCGGTCCTGGCCTGTTCAGCGATATAGTAAGTGCAAGCTCGTTCAGTGTACTCGGTTTGATGTCGCGCAGGACACCTTTGCCTATATAGCTATCGAGTTGAAAGACATTGTCGCTGAACCCTGTAAATATGTACTTGAAGACCTTTTTTCCTTCGTCCGTCATTTCCAGGTTCTTAACACTCTTATACATCTCATTAGATGAGTATTGCGGAAATACTTCTTTCATGAGTTCTTTCAATACACTTAGCGTCTTGAGACCTAAGATATCGAACTTAATATACCCAAGGCTTTCTAAATCTTTCATATCCCATTCTAATGTGTTAGTTTTTGGAACGCGAGGTGCGTTTATTTCTTGAGTAGATATTATAACTCCGGCTGCGTGTGTTGTTCTTTGCACTGGGATATCAGATAGATATTGGCTCAGCTTTCCAAACTCTTTGAGATGTTTTTCTGGTATATTTGAAAAAGCGCTTATGTTGTACACATATCCGAATTCTTTTCTAAGAAGCTCTAAAAGTCTTCCTCTTTGTTGATCTTCAACGTCTATGTCGATATCCGGATAATCTCTTCTGCCTTCATTGAGAAATCTCTCAAAGAGCAATCCAAATTCAACGGGATTGATCTTCGTGATTCCCAATCTGTATGCCAACAAGCTTCCTACAACGCTTCCCCTTCCCGGACCAATCTCTATGTCATTTTTACTCGCAACATCGACAATTTTCTTCACAGTATGAAAGTAATTTTCAAAACTGAATTTTTTAATAACTTCTATTTCTTTCTTGAGACGTTCTGGATGTTCTTTTTCTTCGGCTAAAATTTCCAAGAGCAAATCATTTTTGCTCCTGTAAAGTCTTTGATTGCTCACGAGCTCATACCGGACAAAACCAAGCTTTGTGTAATTTATATCCTTGAGCTCTTCTACAAAATTTGGTGTTTTTCCAAGGTAATCTGTAAGAGCCAAGAAATAATCACGTTGACCTGGCAAAAAATAAGCAGGTGACGATTCTATATAATCAAACTCAGTTCCGATAGAGCCTAGTTGGCCATTACTGTATAGCCTGAATAATCTGTACAGTTCATCTGTATTCTTTGCAATATACGTCTTTTCCCCAATTCGAAGTCCAACGATTCCGTTTAAGTTGTGTTTCTTTGCTCCGTGAAGAAATTTTACAACACCACACAGTGTCGTATCCGAGAGCACCACTGTATCAATATTATTATCAGTGCACCATTTAAACAACTCGTCAAACTTTATAACTGAACCTTCAAATGAATAGACAGATGCTACGCAGACTATACAGGTATCACTCCCAAACTATTCGTTTTTAGACAAAAGTTTTCTTAATTCTGGAAGATTCGGGTTTCTGAAAACACCATACCCCATCACTAAGATGTCTACACCACTTTTGACTAACTCAAGGGCGTTTTCGTTTCCAACACCGCCATCAACCGCTATCTTTAATTTGTAATCATTGTCTTTCCTAATTTCCGAAAGCTTTTTTATTTTTCTCCACATACTCGGTATGAATTTTTGACCAGAAAAGCCTGGGTTTACAGTCATGATGAGTATACCGTCGACGTACGGAAGAATTTCTTCAAGCGTGCTTAGTGGTGTTGCAGGATTGATTGCAACAAAAGCCTCAGCACCGAGCGACTTTATGAACTCGACACTTCGGTGCAAATGATAGCAAGTCTCTTGGTGAATAGTGACTCTCGTCGCGCCTTTCTCTATAAAAAGCTTTATGTGAAAATCTGGGTTAGTGACCATAAGATGAGCATCAATTGGCATGTTTGTGAATTTCCTTAGTCCCTCAATCATTGGGTAACCAAACGTCAAATTCGGAACAAAGTGACCGTCCATAACATCGAGATGTATTTCGTCGATGTGGTCCTTAACTCTTTCAACTTCGTCCTTCAAGTGTGCCAAATCTGCGGCTAAAATCGATGCACTTATGATCGCCATTTCTAAACCTCCTCCTTTGATTATTATCTGTTTAAATCTATTCTGAACTATTATGATACAGTAAGGAAAAATTGTTAATATGGATTTTAAACGAAATTCGCTCTTTTCTGATATAATTATACTCGTTAAGGGAGTAAATTACAAATTCTAAACGTAAACATTCAGAGAGGTGAAGTTGTGAACATTAGGAGAATTGTGGTACCTCAGGATGTTGCGATGATCGAAGTACTTGGACAATACGACAACAAGGCGCGTTATCTGAGAAGAAGGTACAATGTGGAAATATCAGTAGTCGACAACGAAATCAGAGTGAAGGGCGAGGATGAGAAGTCACTTGATATAGTTGAAAAGATACTAAAAGAAGTGATAAATATAACAAGAGATGGGCATCTTTTGGATTGGACAGAGTTCGAATATATCGTTGAAGAGAACGAGAAGATAGAGAACCCAAGAGAAGTTTACAAAAAGTCAGTTGGCAAGGTCAAGGCTAAGACGGAAGGACAAAAGAAGTACCTCGACGCTATAGAAAAGAACGACGTCGTATTTGCAATAGGACCTGCTGGGACTGGAAAGACTTATTTGGCTTCGGCTGTTGCTGTCGATTATCTCAAATCGGGCAAAGTACAGCGGATAGTTCTTACCAGACCAGCAGTGGAAGCTGGCGAGAGGTTAGGCTTTCTGCCAGGTGACTTGACTGAAAAGGTAGATCCTTACCTTAGACCGCTTTACGATGCTCTTATCGATATGCTCGGTATTGAGAAATTCATATCTTTGCGGGAAAAGAATATAATCGAAATCGCTCCATTAGCTTACATGCGTGGAAGAACTTTGAATAACGCATTTATAATACTTGATGAGGCGCAGAACACAACATACGAACAGATGAAGATGTTCTTAACGCGTATGGGGTTCGGTTCGAAGGTAATTGTTACGGGAGATATCACTCAGATAGATATTGAAGAAAGATCCGGACTTGTGGTGGCACAGGAAATACTCAAGGGAATAGATGGTATTGAATTTGTGTACCTTACAGATGCAGATGTAGTAAGGCATCCTTTGGTTAAAAAGATCATTCGGGCTTACGACGAATTTGAAAGAGAAGAGAAATCAGAAAGGTCTGATAGAGCAAGAAGATAAAAATGTGCATTTTAGGTGGGAGAATTTGATGAAGGAGCAAAAACTACACAAGACAGAAGTACTGTTAAGTGAATCTTTCATGTACGATGGTGTGATAATCGCACTGCTTATTAGCGTTGCAAACAACATATATGATCTCAGTTTGCTTGATCTTGCTAATGAATTTATACTCATACTAATTATCTGGTACGGGATTATAGAACATTTCATACGCAATTCCAATGTTATAAACCTTGACGTACGTTACAGGCTCCTCTTCTATACGACGCTATTGGGTGGTGCAACACTCAATACTTTCGTCTATAAGTCGTACGGGATAAGTTATATCCCTATATTGATTGCACCAATGTTGATTACATTGTTGATCGATTATGAATTCGGTGCGAGTGCTGGCCTCATACTTTCACTTTCCACAGCGTTTCATCATCACGATTTCTTCATGTTTCTTCACTTCTTCCCTCAAGTTTTCATATCGAATTTGATGCTTAAGAATATTAAAAATCGAATCCAAGTAGTGAAAGCTGGGTTTGTAGCAGGTGTTGTTAGTTTAATCATGATTCTCTTCCAAGAACCTGTAAGGCATTTCTACTTCTCCCTGCAAGACTATTTAATATTGTTTCTCAACCCGCTATTCTCGTCTTTCGCGGTGCTTGGTTTATTGCCATACATTGAAGTCGCAACGCGTGTTTATTCAAATATAGGTCTTCTCGAGATAGCCACGATTAATCATCCTCTTCTGAAATCGCTTTCTCTGCACGCTCCAGGGACTTACCAACACAGTATGAGAGTTGCAGAATTCGCAGAACATGCAGCTGAAAGTATCGGTGCCAACGCGGTTCTCGTTAGAACATGCGCTATGTATCACGATATCGGGAAGATACGGAATCCTGAATACTTTGCGGAGAACTTGAAATCACTGGAGAACAATCCGCACAACACGTTGAAGCCGGAAGTAAGTAAAAGTATAATAATGAAACACGTTACGGATGGGATAGAAATTGCCCGTAAACATCGACTACCTATTCAGATCGAATTGGCTATACCACAGCACCACGGAACACGTGTAATGAAATACTTTTATGCAAAGGCTGTTAATGAAAGCGGTTCAGTCGACCCAGCACAATACACATACGCTGGTCCGAAACCAAAGAGCAAGGAAATGGGGATACTGATGATAGCTGACGTAGTGGAAGCTACTTCGAAAAGCCTGAAAGAACCGAGTGTGGATGCTTTTAGACAGGTAGTTGAAAAGACAATAGTGGAATTAATACAAGAAGGTGAATTAACAGATACAGAACTAACTACAAGCGATTTAAAAATCATAACGGATACTTTTGTGCAGATTTACGAAAATATGCTTAAACATAGAATCGAATACCCCGTGATTAATGAGGATATAGAAACGATAAGTTGATTATTAATTATACCAGAAGGCGGTGCTATTATGGGTGCAGTACTTGATTTTTTTGATTATCCTAAGGATTTGGAGCCTTTCTTGAATTTGATAAAATCCAAGCTGTGTTCAATTATAGAAGCAGAAATCGGGGAAGTTAGAATCAATTTTGTCTTCATAGACTCAGAAATCATGACAACAATGAACGAGGAGTACAGACATAAAAAAGGACCAACTGATGTTTTGACTTTCGTTTATGCAGCATCAGAATCCGGAGACGAATTCGAAAGCATTGAAGAAGCGGAGATAGAAAGTGTAGAAGGACCGTATGCTGAAGGATACATATGCCTCGACGTTGTGAAAAGCAACGCCGAAGAATTTGGTAATACTTTTGAAAAAGAATTAATCACAGTATTCGTCCATTCAATACTTCACATGGCAGGATATGATCATGAATACGATTCAACGAATGCCGAGGAAATGTTCAGAAAACAGGAAGAATACTTAAAAGAATTCCAGAAAATTATTAATTAATAATCTTTTTGCTTCTTTACGTTTTAGCTGAGATTATGTCAACTAATTAGATTCTTTATACTCCACTCGAGCATTTCAGCATGTTCCCTGTTCGCAAAATTCGGGTCGTTTTCTATTTCATGCGGGTTCAGTTCACCTGAAATAAGTTTTTTGACTTTTCCAATATAATCAGCCATATTTTTGATAGACTCAGCATCGCCAATATCTCCATGACCTGGTATAACGTATTTGGCTTTTGGAAGTTTTTCCAAAGTTCTCAACCAGATTGCTAAATTACTATCTGAGACGATTTCCGGGTGTATTTTATTGATGACGGTGTCACCGGTAATGAGTACAGATTCGCTCGGAATGTAAATGTAAGAAGAGTCTGGAGTATGTCCAGGACCGTGAATGAAAAGAATTTTTAAGCCGTCCTCGTGCTCAAAAGTATCATCGAATAGCACATCGGGAAGTTTCGGTTCGAAATAGTCTATTCCAAGAGATTCAAAATAGGTGTGATCAAACATCTCCATCTTTTCTCTTGTAAGCGTATGCGCTACCACTGGAACATCAAAAACAACATTTCCAAAAGTGTGGTCTGGGTGATAATGAGTATTAAACACAAGCGATATATTTTTCATCGTAAATTCCCTGACGAACTTTGCTATGCTTTTAGCTTTTTCAGGAAACAGCGAGGTGTCGACTAACACAACACCTTTTTTACCGATGATTATAACATTGTTGGCAGCTTCTTCGTGCTCAATGACATAAACGTTCTCGGTAACTTTCTTAACCATAGATTAAATCGTCACCCCCCATATGGGTCTATACTATTTATTTTTTCGTCTCTCAAATCAATATTCTTTAAAGGAGTTGATTTTTCCTTGAAAGTTCTGCTATCTGGCTACTACGGTTATGGAAACTTCGGTGATGAATTGATGAGGCTTTCAATGGAGGATTTTTTCAAAAAGTATAAGATTGACTATACCATCGCACTTTCAAAAAGCGTTAGTAAAGATACAATTTCAAGATTTAATATATTCGAGCTCATAGGTTCTATTTTCGATTCTGATGCACTCGTTTACGGTGGCGGGGGATTGCTTCAGGACATTACGAGTTCGAAGAGTTTTCTGTATTATGCTGCAACAATCAATATAGCTTTAATCTTTAAGAAGCCTGTTATCCTATTTGGTAACAGCCTTGGACCTGTAAGAAAATCATACAACAGACATATATTGAGAAGCATACTTAGGAACAAAAGAGTTTACCTTTTCACAAGGGATATCGTTTCGTTTAACTATGCGAAACGGTTGAACTCAAATACTGTTCTTTCATGCGATCCTGCTGTTAGGTTTTTAAAGACAGTAACAGAATTTCCAGAGAAGAAATTTGACCTGATTCTCATTCCAAGAAAGGCTGAAAATATTGAAAAATACATTATCTTGAAAGAATACTTTCAAAACATAATTGTGTGTCCCACACAAGAAGGCGATCTAAGAACATCTTTACTTGTAAGCAAAGATCTCGGCGCACACTTATTTGACCAACCAAACGACACAGAAGGCGTGCTCCGCAATATACTCGCTTCTAAATTCATAATCACTGAACGCTTCCATCCTGCACTTGTAGGAGCGTATTTTGGAATACCTTTTATCTCGCTCGAGAATTCAAAAGCAGAAAGGTTTTTCAGAAAGTATACGAAAAGTAGAAAGCCGTTTGCTAAAGACTTGATAGGTATTGAGGAAAGGATACTTGCACTGAAACAAGAGCCTTTGTATTTGAAGGAGATATTAGATAAAGAAGCTGATGAATCTTTTAAGAAGCTTTACAGTCTTCTGATCAAGCTAAAATCGTTCCGCAGTTGAGTTATGCTGTTAAAAAATGCCCCCTTCATTATTTATAGGGGGCATTTTCCTATTTCATAAAGAAGACTATTTAACAGTAGCCTTCTTTGGTTTTACTTCTTTGCACAAACCAGCGGAACACGTTTTGTCTTTCACGTGGGCTTCGAATTCATTTTTGAAATTGTTTATAAGAGATAGTAGTGGGACGTTAATGCTCTGACCTAAGCCGCAGAACGATGCATCTGCTGTTACATACGCTATCTGTTCGAGATATTTTAAATCCTCTTCCGTAGCTTGGAATTTCGTCATTTTTTCAAGTATGTCACATGCGATTCTTGTACCTTCTCTACATGGCGTACACTTACCGCATGATTCGTGCCTGAAGAATTCCATAACGTTGAGCGCAATGTCAACAGCACAGTGAGTATCGTCTATCGCTAAGATAACACCAGAACCAAGGCTAACACCGTAGTTTTTCATTGAATCGTAATCGAGTGGTGCGTCAAGTTTATCAGGACCGATAAACGTTCCGGCTAAACCACCTGTTTGGATCATCTTGAGCCCTTTGTCGCCCTTTATACCTCCACCAAATCCGTAGAGCACCTGTCTTACAGTAACACCCATGGGTAATTCAACCATACCCCGCTTATTTATATCTCCTGCAAGGCAGAAGACCTTTGTACCAGGCGAATTTGGTGTGCCAATATTCTTAAACCACTCTGCGCCATTCAAGATAATCTGCGGAACGTTTGCCAGAGTTTCAACGTTATTAATTACTGTTGGTTTTCCGAATAGACCGCTTTGAGGTGGATAAGGCGGTTTTAACCTGGGTCTTCCAGACTTGCCCTCTATCGATTCAAGGAGCGCTGTTTCCTCACCACATACATAAGCACCTGCTCCAAGTCTTACTGTTAAGTCGAAGTCGAAACCACTGCCGAGGATATTTTCACCGAGGAATCCGTATTCATACGCATCTTTTATTGCCTTCTTTAAATTCTCCACAGAGTTGTAATATTCGCCTCGGATGTATATGTATCCCTTCGTAGCTCCGACTGCATAGCCCGCGATGATCATTGCCTCTATAACGGTGTGCGGGTCTCCCTCCATTATCAATCTATCTTTGAACGTTCCTGGTTCTCCCTCGTCTGCATTACAGACTATATACTTTTGTTCAGCATTCGCTTTGGCTGTGAATTCCCATTTCAAACCTGTTGGGAAACCAGCACCACCTCTTCCTCGCAACCCGCTCTTCTTCACTTCATTTATAACTTCTTCTGGCTTCATCTGGAGCGCTTTGCTGAGTGCGAAATAACCATCACGTGCTATATACTCATCTATGTTCCTCGGATCTATGAGTCCGATGTTTCTGGTGACTATTCTAACTTCTTTTATGCTGAACTTTTCTGCCTCTTTTAATTCTGATTTGCTAACTGTCAAATCCCAAACTTGCCTTCCTTTGAGCAAGTGTTCTTCAACTATCTTCTTCACATCTTCCTTGGTCTTAACAACGTAGTATACATTATCTGGAAGTACGTGGAAAACAACACCATTGTAAGAACCTACGGCAACACTTTCAAGTACGGTGACAATTGAATCTAAACCGAATTCCCCGATAAGTGTCCTGAGATAATTCGAAAATTCCTTCGCACCTAAGAGTATGCTATTGCTGTCCACAGAGACAAGAACGGTGATTGGTGTCATCTTGCCTCACCACCTTTTAGGTTGTTCAATATCTCTTCGACTTTTTCTACAGTCAAATCCCCATAATATTCGTCGTTTATCATGATGACCGGTGAGACACCGCAAAGACCAAGGCATCCGGTTTCTTCAAGTGTGAACAACCCATCTTTTGTCGTCTCACCAAATTCAACACCGAGTTTGTTTTTCAAAAATTCAACAATCTCTCTCCCGCCCGGAACATGACAGGGCAAACTTGTGCAAACCCTTATGATGTACTTTCCTCTGGGCTTAGTAGAGAACATCGTGTAAAAAGTGAGAACTTCGTACACTTTTGATGGCGGAATGTTAAGCTCTTCGGCTATCATATCTCCTACTTCAGGTGGTATGTAATGACTTTGATAATGGTCTTGAACTTTGTGAAGTAAGTAAATCAGGACATCTTGCTCTTCAAGCTGCTCATGCTTTAATTCCTCTAATAATGCCTTCAACGTTGAGCGATCCACACACCTTCCCTCCCCGAAAAAAGATTATCAAAACATTAAGCTTGATAAAATGATAAAAACAAAGGTGAGCTACCCTTATTAAGGGGGCTCACCTCTATTCAAATTACTTTACACTTCCGACTAAAGCTGGTGTTACCTTGCTAATCGCTCCAAATCTACATACTTCTATACAGCTTCCGCATCTTACACATGCTTCTTGGTCAATCTCGTGCACTTTTCTTACTTCTCCGTGTATTGCATTCGTCGGACATACTCTCGCACACGCTGTACAGCCTACACATTTATCTGCAGATATTACATAGCTGATCAGTGCCTTACATTTCTTTGCTGGACAAGTTCCATCTTTCACGTGTGCTTCGTATTCGTGCCTATAATATTTTAGTGTCGAGAGAACAGGGTTCGGAGCTGTCTGACCAAGTCCACAGAGCGAAGAATCTTTGATGACTTGTGCCAAGTTTTCGAGTTTTTCGATATCCTTCATCGTTCCTTCGCCTTTGGTTATCTTATCGAGTAAGTCGTACATTACTTTTGTACCTTCACGGCAAGGTGTACACTTACCACAAGATTCATCTACCGTGAATTCAAGGAAGAACTTTGCAACATCAACCATACAGTCATCTTCATCGAGAACTATCATACCACCAGAACCCATAATCGCTCCGAGTTTACCGAGCGATTCGTAATCAACTGGTGTATCGAAGTATTCGGCAGGAATAACTCCTCCACTCGGACCTCCTGTCTGGACGGCTTTAATTTGCTTACCCTGTGGATGTCCTCCGCCGATATCGTACAGAAGTTCGCGTAAAGTAATACCCATCGGGACTTCAACAAGACCTGTATTCTTTATCTTTCCTGCGAGAGCGAAAACTTTCGTTCCTGGCGATTTCTCCGTACCGTACTGCTTGAACCATAATGCGCCTCTTAGAACGATTGGTGCAACCAATGCCAGAGTTTCAACATTGTTAATAACGCTTGGCTTAGCCCAGAGACCCTTTTGGACTGGGAATGGTGGTTTAACTCTTGGCTGTCCTCTCTTACCTTCGATAGAGTGCATCAATGCTGTTTCCTCACCACAAACAAACGCACCAGCACCGATTCTGATTTCAATGTCAAACGAGAAATCAGTACCAAGTATGTTCTCACCTAAGAAACCGTATTCGTGAGCTGTTTCAATTGCCTTTTGCAACCTTTCGATCGCGAGAGGATACTCAGCACGAACATATACGAATCCGCGTTGTGAACCGATAGCATAACCTGCAATCGTCATCGCTTCAACTATCGAGTGTGGGTCACCCTCGAGAATGGACCTGTCCATGAACGCTCCTGGGTCACCTTCGTCAGCGTTACAGATCATGTATTTGATGTCTGATTTTTGTTGTCTTGCAAGTTCCCATTTCAAGCCAGTTGGGAATCCAGCACCGCCTCTACCTCTCAAACCACTATCCTTTATTTCTTTGATTACTTCTTCGGGCGTCATTTTTGTAAGAGCTTTGTGAAGCGCAAAGTAACCATCTCTTGCGATGTATTCTTCGATGCTCAATGGATCAACGACACCGACGTTTCTAAGAGCTATCTTGACTTGTTTTGCAAAGAATGGTATTTCTTCTTCTTTTTCCTTCTCTTTAATTGTGAGCTTTTCTTTCTGTCCTTCAAACAAGAACTCTGGAACGATACGACCCTTTAGTATATGTTCTTCAACTATCTTCTCGGCTGCCTTTGGGGTTAACTTCTGATAGTAAACGCCATCTGGGTAAACTATTGCGAGCGGTCCAAGGCTACACGCACCCATACAACCGGTCTCAACAACGGAAACAACTGTATCGAGTCCGTATTCCTTTAATTTCCTTTCAAGCGCTTGTTTTACACTCTCTTCACCTGCTGATATACAGCCACCACCAGCGCAGATAAGGATTGTATTAGTCTTCAATGCCACGCTATTCGCCTCCTTGAATTAATAAACTCATCGCGTCAATGAAAAGATTCGAGAATCACTCTTTTTTAACTAAGTGTGAGGCAATTACTTTCTCGCTATCGATATCGTTTTGAATGTGATACTTCACTAAATCTTTCGCAACTTCCGGATCCATATTTCCATAAAAGAATTTCTCACCTGTTTCTGTTTCAATCACAACTGTAGGTTTGTATTTGCAGATTCCATTACATTCAGCTTCTTTGACGGTAAATTGCTCTTGCAAATTTAGTCTTTCAATTTCTTCAGAAAACGCTCTGAATATTTCAAGTCCCCCATTATCCCTACAGCATCCTACAGTACAGACATGCACAGTAAACTTGCTCATCTTATTAAACTTCTCCTCTTTTTACAACCAAATCTGAGACAACTTTTCCTTCAAGAATATGCGACTGAACGATTCTTCTTGCATTCTCTGGTGTTACGTTACCATAAACTATTGGTTCTTGACCTTCGAGAGAGACTTCTATCGTTGGTTCAACTTCACAAAGTCCCATACAGCCAGACTGAACAACTGCTATGTCATCAATCTTAAGCTCGTTCATGTATTCAACGATCGCTTTGAGAGTATCCTTTGCACCAGCTGCGATTCCACATGTACCCATTGCGACGACTATTTTTCCTCTTTTTCCTGCTTCTCTCATCTTTATGTTTTGCAGAGCCTGCTCTTTAATCTTCATTAATTCCTCTAAGCTTTTTACTTTACTCATTGCGACCCACCCCTCCTGTAAGCAGCTATGATTTTGCTAACCATATCTGGCGTTACTTTACCATAGAAATCCTTTTCGCCAACAAGAACAACAGGAGCCATACTGCATGCTCCAAGGCATCTTACTGCATGTACAGAGAAAAGCCCATCCTCGGTTACTTCCTCAGCTTTTACACCGAGTTCTTCCAAAAATCTTTCCATAACCCTGTCTCCGCCTTTGACATAACAAGCGGTACCGAGACACACTTTAATTTGATTCTTTCCCTTTGGCTTAGTCGCAAAGAAGTTGTAGAACGTAACTACTCCATAAACTTCTGAAACTGGGAGGTTGAGCTTTTCAGCGATATGTTCCTGAACCTCTTGCGGTAACCAACCAAAGAGTTCTTGAGCCTTATGTAAGACTCCTATAAGTATACCAGGTCTGTCCTTCACCTCTTCAATATAAGCATCAAGCTCCTCGTAAAGTTCCTTGTGGTGTTCACATACGGCCACACACATCCCTCCTTCACACTTCGTGATTATTATAACATACAAAAAAGAAATTTCACATGCTCAAATCTGAAGTAAATAATTGCTTTTAGGTGATTTATGCTATTTTTTTGCCTTTACCTTCTTTTTTCATAATTCAAGATATTTTTCACAAAGTTAATGAGAATAAAACAGTTGCAATTCCTATTATCTTTACAATGCTTATAGTCTCCCCAAGTGAAAGAACAGCAAATAGCGTTGCAACAACAGGTTTTAGGAAAAATATTCTACTTGCCTGTGTAGCCCCAACAACTTCCATGGCTTTAAAGTATGTCACATAAGCCACACCAGTGACTATCAATCCAAGATAAACTATTATACTCCATCCGCTAAAATTTATTGCTGTCGGGATTGTGAATTTTCTAAGCACTACGAGGATTAATATATAAATCAGGCTCGAGCATAGTGACGAGTACGCCGTCACTGTCAAAGGTCCGTACTTTTTTGTGTATCGTCTCATTAGAACAGTGTAGAGTCCGAAAGTTAATGCAGCTAAGATTCCATAAAATATGCCAATCCAGGAATCGCCACTTATCTTTCCTGCGCTGAATATCACAATTCCAACGAATCCCAAAACTATTCCTAAGTATTTCTTCCAATTGTATTTCTCGTTGAGCAAGATGACTGCGAAAAATGAAACAAAGATCGGATTGCTTGCCACAAGCGTTGCGGCAGTTGAGGCATTTGAATATTTTACAGCAAGTTGTAGTGAAGTCATTGAAATGATACTGTTTAGAGCACCAATCATCGTCAGAGGAAACAAATCTTTGTACTCTATATCTTTCTTCACAAATAACATCATGAAGAGTCCGCCTATCAGAAATCTAAAAGATGTCATAAAAAATGGATCAACTTTACCCATAAGCGGTTTTGAGATGACTTCTATGCTTGAAAAGGCTAATAGGGTTATTGTTAAATATATGTATGCAACAGCTTTGGCGTACTTCTTCTCCATAATATCACCATTGATTCATCCAAAGTTGTAGTGTTTGCGTATATACTTTTTCACGTTCCAAGTACAAGATACGCCCGAATCAAATCGCACCATGTCCCCCGCTCCGAAAGATACTCTTGTACCGTCATCCAATGTGACTTCAACTTCGCCTTCAATCACGTAAAATTGCTCCGGTTCATCGTAGTACCAATCAAAAACGCTTTCTTCTTTTTCCCATGTGGGCCATTTTTTGGCCTTCAATACCTCTTCCTCCGTTGGCTTCCACACTCTTACCTTCATAAATACACCCTCCCTCCATTTCGTTACTCTACCGAAACTTCCAACACTTTCTCGGAATTGAATATCTTCGTTATAGCGTATATCAAAACGAATAACAGAACCGTATTTGTTATTATCATGACTACAAAATTCTGTATTTTAAATGTTTCCAAGAATATATCTTTTATCGTATATATGACGTTAAGTATGGGGTAAAGATAATTTATGACTCCCTTGCTACCTTCAGAGTTCATCGTCGATATTCCAACCAAGAGGACAATTATGTAAATAGGCGAAACAAAAGTGCCTGCTTCTTTCTGACTTCTCGCAAAGCTTCCAATTAAGACAATTATCGCAGAAGATAGCAGCGCCAAAGATAATATAGCAAACAGCATGTATAGGTAACCACTCAGACCAATTTCAGCAAGCGCAGATGTGAATGTGTTAACTCCTTCGCTACTTAAAAACGCTACCTGCACGTTGATTCCAATGATCAGACCTATCAAATTGAATATAGCCGACAAACCGGAAACGATCATCAGGTACATCACTTTTCCCAAGGCTATCGATGTGCGAGAAACTTGATTCACTAACAATATCGAAAGAGACCCTCTCTCTTTTTCGCCAGCTGTTATATCAAATCCAAGTCCCATAGCACCTGAAAACAGGAAAATAACAAGAAAGTACGGTATTAATCCTGACATCATCATGATAATTTCGGCTTTCTCTTTCCCTTCTTCAGCCTTATCTTCGGCGCTCAGTCCGACGTGCTTTTCTTCTAAATTGACAAAATTCAATTTTGTAATATCGATCCCTTTATTCAAAAGCTCTTCATTTACTAATTTCTGATTAAAACTATATAGTGCGTTTCTAACTTGACTGGCGATGTAGGAGCTCTTTTGCCTCTTTGGATTGTAAAGCACTGTGAACTTGTAAATACCTTGATCATAATTAGCTATTAACCCTATAGCTTCGTCATTTTCGAATATATATTTTTCATTGATTTTTCCAAATCTGAATTCGACATTACCTATGCTCTCTACCGCACTTAGCGCATCTTTAATTTCTTCCCTTGTCGAAGTTTCAACAATAACAACATATGAGGCTTTTTCTGTACGTTCTCGTTCAATTTTTGAAACGTATCCAATGATGCCAAATATTAACGCGTAAAATACAAATGGCAGTAAAAACTGCGTGAGAGCACTTCTCCTGTCCTTAAAGAAGTTCTTCAATTCTTTTTTCATTATGATAAGCGAGTCTTTAAACATTTCTCGTCACCCCTAATGAGTTAGCGTATTTGAAAAAGACTTCCTCCAAATCTTCACTCTCATTTTTCTTCAGAATCTCATCTGTGCTTCCATTTTCCACGAGTTGCCCGTTAAAAATTAGTCCCACTTTATCGCACAGCTTCTCCGCAACGGACATAATGTGTGTTGATATGATTATGGTTTTTCCCTTGTTTTTCATTTCTTTCAAAAAGTCTGTGACCACCTTTGCGGCAAATACGTCTAAACCATTGGTAGGCTCATCAAATATTATTACTTGCGGGTCGTGTATTAGACTAATAGCAATTGAAAGTTTTTGCTTCATTCCACTCGAAAGCTTGTTAGGAGGTCTATCTATAAAATCTTCTAAAGCCAACATCTCTGAGAGTATATTAATTCTATCTTTTATTTTCTCATCAGGCATCTTGTTCAGCCGTCCAAAAAATGTTAAGAGCTCTCTGCCTGTGAGATTACCGGCAACTTTCATATCGCTCGTCAAAAAGCCTATAATTCCTCGTACTCTTTCTGGTTCCTTCAAAGTACTAATGCCTTTTACAAAGACTTCCCCGCTATCCTGCTTCATCAATGTCGATATTATACGTAAAGTTGTCGTTTTGCCTGCACCATTAGGTCCAAGCAATCCAAATATCTCGCCTTCGTGGCATTCGAAAGAGACGTTTTTAACAGCCTCGATTACGCCCTTCTTTTTGGTTTTAAAAGACTTGCTGATATTGATAACTTCTAGCATATAATCGCCCCTCACGCTTCAAAAAGCTTGTTAATTTATTCACTACAAACGTATTTTAGCATATGCGGCCTTTATAGTCTACATATATTCACTATGAACATAATGCTTTGCTTGACAAGAGAAGCCGCGAAATTTATAATGTTTCAAAGATTTTGATGAGGAGGTTTTTCTAATGCTCAAGATTTTGCTTACTGGTTTTGAGGCATTCGGTGGGGAAAAAATAAATCCGAGTGGAAAAATTGTTAAGGAGCTGTCAAGGACAAGATTCGAAGGGATCAATTTAATATGCAAAATTCTTCCAGTAAGTTATGAAAAAAGCATTGCTATGCTACAAGATTATTATTCGAAAGAACAATTTGACGTGGCTCTACACGTAGGGCAGGCTGGCGGAAGTACTGCTATCACAATTGAAAGGCTGGCAGTAAACATACTGGATTCGAACCAGCCAGACAACGAAAATGTCATAAAATCTGACTGCCAAATAATCGAGAACGGTACGGATGCTTATATGACCGATTTAAAAGTTAAAGAGATTGTCTCTTTGCTTAAGAAAAATAAAATCCCTACACAACTGTCGTATACAGCTGGTCAGTACATCTGTAATGAGGTCTATTATTACTCTTTACATAATTCAAGAGTTTATCAAAACCCGAAACATGCCCTTTTTGTTCATATACCATTTCTACCAGAGCAGGTTAGCGAAAAGGAAACAAAACCTGTCGCATCGATGGACCTTCGCTTGGGAAGAAAGGCTATAAAACTGATTATAGAAAACATAGAAAAGTTTATTTGAACAATTTTATAACGTCCACATCGTTGAATGTCAAAGTAATGCTCATCGGTATCTTTCGAAGTATCCAGCCCGTTTCGATATTTCTCGAAATTATAGAATAGTATTTTTCGTGTTCATTAACCATAAGTGCGTACTCGTCAGAGCGCGCATTTTTTATTAGTTCTTCTAAAAGCGTATATATTGCACCGCTCTGAAAAACGCATTCTGACTTTTTAAAAGTGTTGTCCGCATAACACGAGCTCTTACTTCTTCCAAAGCATAAGACAGAATAATCATCCGGAAAGTTTCCATACTTTCTTAACACCACCGATGCTACATAATAAGGTAGTGCTTCTGGAGAAACTCCAGAAATTTCTTGGTTAAGGAATTTTGTCAGCAACTCCATAGCGGAAGAATTCGGGTAATAACGTTCAAATATTGAATACAATCCGTCGGAATATGCCATGTAAGTTATATTCTCATCAATGACAAATGTGCCACAATCCTCTTCAGAATAAGAATAATCAAGTAAACCGATGGGGAATATCGATTTCATATCAAGAATTGAAAAGTGGCTTCCGTCATATGTGATCAAAGAAGGATGACCGCAATTCAGATATTCGATACTGTCTTGTTCAATCTTCATAAAAAGACCTGTTACGTAATTACGTCCCAAAACATTCTTAATATTCTCCGCCATTTCATTTACTATTTCATGTATTCTGCCGCTCTTTTGAGCCGCTGCCCTAAAAAGCGATTTGACTGCTGAACACAGAAGCGCAGATTGAATTCCGTGGCCCGATATGTCAGCCACATATATATAAACAGCTTCTCCAACTTCAAAATAATCGAACATATCTCCACCTACAATTTGAGAAGGAATATAACGTGATGTAAACCATACATTATTCTTTAAATCAAATGTATTGGGTAACATTAACTTTTGGAGCTGCGTAGAGAGTTCCAGACTTTCTTTGAGTTCTTTGTACAAGTTTTCAATCCGTTCCCTATTCTTCTTTAATTCGACATGCAGTGCGATTTTTGAAATAGCCTCAACATCTATTATTGGCAGTTCGATGTAGTCTGAAATACCAATTTGGTACAACTCAAGAAGAGTTACATAATCCTTCTGATTAAGAAGAACTATTATAGGTATGTCTTTATACTCGCTGCGTGTTCTAAACCAGCGCACGTATTCTTGTGTAATCTTGGAGAACTTGTTGAATATAAGAACAGCTTGGACGTTGTTTTGTTCCGAAAACTCCGAAATGGAATTGATAAGTGTGACATTGTATCCGACAAATTCTAATATTTGAAAAAGTTCTTCTACATTGCTCTCATCATATGTTATTATAACTATTTTGTCTCCGCTCATAAAAAAGACACCTCTTTCTTCCATTTCTCCTTTTTTATTATACAATATAGTTAGTCAAAAATTTCAACATAATTGAATATCACCACAGCAAAAGGAGGGATAGGGATGAAGAACCTGAAAATAGGTATCATAGGTGCAGGAAGTGCTGTTTTTTCAATAAGGATTATCTCAGATCTGTGCAAGATTCAAGAGTTGTCCGGAACACATGTTGTCTTAATGGACGTTGACAAGAAGAGGTTGGAAAATGTCTTGATCTTAGCTAAGGAACTTACGAACTTCTTCAACGCAAGAATAACTTTCAGTACTGTCGAAACCATTAAAGAAACAGTGGAAGGGGCAGATTTTGTAATCAATACGGCGATGGCTGGTGGGCACAACTATCTAGAACTTGTCAGAGCAATTGGTGAAAAATATGGATATTACAGAGGTGTCGATGCCCAAAATTTCAATTTCGTTTCCGATTATTTGAATTTGACAAATTGGAATCAGTTCGCACTCTTTCTGAAGATTGCCAAAACTATTGAGAGGTTATCTCCAAATGCTTGGTATCTACAAGCAGCCAACCCAGTTTTCGAAGGCACGACTCTTGTTTCAAATGAAGTAGGCATTAAGATGGTTGGTTTTTGTCATGGACATCACGCTGTGGAAACTATAGCACAAACGATAGGCGAAAAACAGTACGAATGGCAGGTTGGTGGGGTTAATCACGGCATCTGGCTTACGAAATTTGTTGATAAGGATGGTAAAGACCTCTACCAGAAACTCAATGAACATATGAAAAAAGTTCAATACGAAGAATTCAAGCCTTCTGATCCTTTTGACGACCAACTCTCACCTGTAGCATGGGAAATGTATAAATTCTACGGTCTATTTCCAGTAGGCGATACTGTCAGGAACTCCACGTGGAAATATCACAGAGACCTGCAAACAAAAATCAAGTGGTATGGCGCTCCATGGGGAGGTGCAGATTCGGAAATCGGTTGGAAATGGTATGTAGAACAGCTCAACGGAGCTGTCCACATGATAGATACTTTTGTAAAATTGGTCACAGGTGGTCAAAAATTAACTGCTCTCAAAACTGGGACACCGTTAGATGAATACTTAGATGAGATTCTCAGTGAAGAAAAACTGAGTGGTGAACAACACGTGCCATTTATAAACAGCGTCGTGAATAAGAAATGTGATAGGTTTGTTGTTAACGTTTTGAACAAAGGAAAAATCAAGGATTTAGATTATGATATAGCTGTTGAAATCTGCGCCAATGTATGCGGTGAGAACATAGAATTTGAGGAGACAAAACTATCCGAAAGAGTAGTAAATTGGTATCTGAAACCGAGAATTCTGCTCGCCAAACAGGCGCTTGAGGCATTTAAAACCCAAGATGTTAAACTCATAGCCGATATACTTGAGAGAGATCCGAGAACGAAAAGCTCGGAACAGATAGAAAAATTGATAGGGGAGCTGTACCCAGTAGTTATTAGTAAAATGAAGGAGATAGAATCTCAACAGTAGGACATGTTAGAAAGAACCCCTGAGTGATTTAATAGCTCAGGGGTTATTATTTATTCACGTCTAAGATCATCTATCGCTTCGATTATTTCACTACCTCCAAACATGCGCCTTATCTCTTCCGCTCGTTCGGAATCAGACAGTTCCACAACTGCACCGATATCTCCAGTTCTTTGGAGTACAAAATGTTTATCAGCTTTCAGTGCTATCTGAGGCAGATGAGTAACAACTATCACTTGGTGATTCTTAGAGAGCTCACTCAGTTTATCGGCAAGTTTAACCGCCGTAAGTCCGCCAATCCCGGCATCTATCTCATCGTAAACCAAAACATAAGTACTCACAAGGCTAAGTTCTATCGCAAGCATCAACCTGGAAAGTTCCCCGCCCGAAGCTATTTTTCTTAAAGGATATAACTGCCCGGTAGATAGTGTGCTCCCAACGAGTTCAACATCGTCTATGCCATCATTCGAAAGTGCCTTACTTTCGAAACTGAAATCTATCCGCGCGTTCATGTTGAGTTCTCTCAGATGTTTCTCTGTCTTACTCAGAATCTGTTTCGCGGCTTGCTTCCTTCTTTCACTAATCTTATTAGCCAACTCTTCGAGGTTCTTTTCTATCCTCAATTTTTCGACTGACGCATTATTTAAAATCTCTATAGTACGTTCAATTTCTTTAAGTTCTGCTTTCCACTTTGAGAGATTACTCAGCACATCTTCTACCGTTGGACCATATTTTCTTCTCAACTTTCTATAGACAGACAGCCTCGTCTCAATATCATCAAGATTTACTTCTTCGAGGTTTGACAACTCTTTTGATATCTTATTGGTTAGCTCCGCTATTGATTCTACGGCGCTGTCGAGCAAACTTTGGTGTTCATCTTCTATCAGCGAATATATCTTTCTAAGGGAATACTCTATTTCTTCGAGTTGCTGGAAAGCGATGTTGTAATTTTGAAGCAGGTGCTGTATGTTCAGCGCCCTTTTATAATCGCTTTCCAGTCTACTTTCTTCTTCAACACTTAGATTCGCTCTCTCTATTTCCTCGATTCTTTCTCTAAGTTCTTCTGCCTTTTTAGATTCCACGTCGATATCGGACTTCGAAAGTATTCTTATTAACTGCTGGTACTCTCTGTAAAGATTGGTGTATTCGTCGAGAAGTTCAGAATTTTCCGCGACATTGTCGAGGATACTCAATATGAAATCTTTGTCCAAGAGTTTCATATGAGAATTCTGCTTGTGGATAGTCACAACATTTGAAACAATGCTCTGAACAGCGTCTTTTCCAACAAGTTTTCCATCGATTTTGTAGAATATTCTCTTATTCTTTCTTTCGACAGTAAAAATATGCTGGCCCTTAGAAATCCCATATTCTTCTATATCTTCAGGAATGTACAAAACCATGTCTGCTGAAAAAGTGTCGCTCCGCAAGCTCTGGTAGTCTAAGAATGACCCTATAACATCGAGCAACAAACTCTTTCCAGTTCCTGTTTCGCCAGTGATCACGTTTAAGCCTTCAGAAAAGTATATGTCAACATTTTTTAGATACACATATTCGTTTATATGGAGGAGTTCTATCAGGATCCTTCACCCCTTGATTTTCAGTAGATTATTTAAGATCTTCTTTATCAAAAGAGTACGGAAGGAGCTCACTAACCGTCGTCTCTAAGACATCGCCTTTGAGGTTTGTCAGAATGACTTTGAAATTTCCAAATTCCGACATAACTTGTCTGCATGCACCACACGGCGATACGGGTTTATCGGTGTCAGCGACAACGACCAACATGTCAAATTCGCTTTCTCCGTTGGCTACTGCACTGAAGATTGCGGTTCTTTCAGCACAATTTGTCAAACCATACGATGCGTTTTCTACGTTTACCCCAACGTACACGTTCCCTGATTTTGTGAGCAAAGCTGCGCCAACGTGGAAATGTGAATACGGAGCATACGCGTTTTTCATAACTTCTTTTGCCCTCTGGATAAGTTCTTCAGTTTTCATCTTTTTCTTCCTCCTGCGCTTGTTCTTTCTTTATTGTAAGCAATACTTTTTCAATCTTATTCCTTGAAGATGCTACTATTTTGAATATGATACCATCGTACTCGTACATTTCTCCAACCTTTGGTATGTGCCTGAATTTATCAAGCAGGTATCCCGCTAAAGTTTCAAATTCTCCCTCCGGGAATTCGATCCTGAGTTCCCTTTCTATATCGTTCAACGAGATAGTTGCATCCACGAGGTATGAATTATCATCTATCTTCTTAATTCCAGAACTTTCATGGTCGTCGTATTCATCCATAATCTCGCCGAATATCTCCTCGAGTATATCTTCCATCGTAACAATTCCGGAAGTTCCGCCGTATTCATCAACAACGATAGCCATGTGCACTTTCTTGGTTTTAAATTCTTTCAGTAATTCAGAGACCGGCATCAACTCAGGGACAAATAAGGGAGGACGCATTAACTCTTTTACAGAAACTTTGTCGATTATATCCATACCCCTTTGTGCTATAAAACTCAGAACATCCTTCGCATAGCATACTCCAACGATATTATCAATAGTATCTCTATATACAGGGAACCTCGAGTATTCTTCATCAACGATTAACTCAATGAATTCTTTGAGGCTCTGCGACTCCTCAACAGCTACAACATCGATTCGAGGTATCATGATTTCTTTAACTAACGTCTCATCCATCTCTATTGTGCGTTCTATCATGAGACCTTCTTCGTGAGTAATCGTTCCCTCTTCCCTTCCCATTTCCAGATAAGAAGCAATGTCGTCCATTGTTATGAATGGGGCTTCTTGAACACTTTGCCCACCCAGGACTTTTACAAACGTATTTGAAATCCTTATGAACAGCGTTATTACCGGAGCAAATATCTTGGAGAGAAATATTATTATTTTTATGCTGAAATCGAACAATCTTTCGCTGTTTTGCCTTGCTATTATCTTGGGTGTTATCTCACCAAACACTAAGAGCAAAAATGTCATAACTACCGTTGAAACAAGTGCTGAAACACTTCCCGAAGTAATAAGTTTCGAAAACATTATGGCCGCTAAGGTTGATGCAAGGATGTTAACAAGGTTATTCGATATGAGTAACGTGGTAAGCAACTTGTTGAAAAAATGGACCTCAGTTTCTTCTTCAGCTTCCTGTTTGCTCTTTGCAAGTATCCTTAAACGATGTCTGCTCACGGACGTCATTGCAGTCTCTGACGCCGAGAAGAATCCAGAAAGAAAGATCAAAATAGCTATAGCAAAAACGTTCCATAAATAACTCAGTGGATCTTCCACAAATACTACACCTCCAATGGTCAATGTTATCTAAGAAATATTATATCATACAATAAAATCAAATTCATTTTGTTTATAGCAAAGCATGTGATATATGTGATATAATAGAAAATAGTCAAGGAGGGATTGTTTTGAAAAATAGTTCTGTTAATACGTTACCTTTCACGTTTGATTTTGAGGTTGTTGCGAAAGCTCTTTCAAGATCAAAGATATTTGTGATTGTTTTTGATGAATTCGGTCGTATCGTTAGATGTACCGATAATACTCCTGTTAAACTGAAGGGTAAAGAGATTCTTCTCGATGCTTTTGAAAATTTCGGTGAAATAATAAAAAAAAACGATAGAAAAAGGCTTTTGTGAAGAAATCTTAGAATGTAAAAGAACTAAAGAAAAAATAAGAGCTATTGTTTTTAAAGGCCAAGCGTATTTGTGGATGATTGGCGAAGTAATAACCGAAAAGCTGTTGGTCGATGAGATTATATCTGAACGTCTTGAAACTTTATCAACGTATCTCGAGTTTGCGCCTGTCTTTTTCGTTGTTTTAGACGAAAATGGTATCATAAGTTACATTAACAATTGGACTCTGGAAAAAACTGGTTACAAATTTGCCGAGGTAATTGGGAAAAATTGGTTTGAAATATTCATTCCTGCAGACATTAGAAAGACACTATTAGAAGTTTTCGCGGATATAATGGACGGAAAAGTTGAGCTTCGTCAAACATACGAGAATGAAATCTTAGCAAAGGACGGTAGTACAATCACGGTACTTTGGGAAAACAAGCTCTTAACAAAAGGTGGAAAGCCGTACGGTACGATAAGCGTTGGTGTGGATGTCACTGACCAGAAGGTGAAAGACTTCGAGGAACAAGTGCTGTTAGAAATACTTGATGCGTCATCAGATGCAAATTATCACGCTTCTATAAGCAAAATATCAAGGATCCTCTCAAAAACTTGCAACGCTCGAAAAGTTATAGGAACGATAAGGACTCCCGAGGAAGCAAAGAATATTGAATTGCTTAATATGGATAACACAGATAGAACTGAGTACTATAAATTTGAAAAGTCGACAGATGAAAAGACAATTACTTTAGAGATGCATTGCGGAACTTTGCCAAGTTACGCCACTTATAACTGCCTCCAAAATGTTGCAAACGTCCTAATTAACTTCTTAGACAGGATATATTACATTCAGAAACTTGAGGAAGCGTCTTTCAGAGACCCACTGACAAATTTATTCAACCGCCGTTACTTCATAATGATGCTCCAGTCTGAGATACGAAGGATAAAGAGGTACGGTGGAAATGCAAGTATTGTCATGATAGATTTAGATGGATTGAAGCAGATTAACGATACGCTTGGACATGATATGGGTGATTTAGCTATCAAGACACTGGCTCGAGCAATGCTTGAAAATACTCGTAATAGCGATATATGTGCGCGTTTTGGAGGCGACGAGTTCGCAATTTTACTTCCGAACACAACCATCCAAAACGCGCAGCTGACGATTCAGAGATTGATGAATTATCTTGATAACTTAGACATAAAGGAATTCAAGGTTTCCATGAGTGCTGGTATAACTAAAATCTTACCGGAAGATGATACTGAAGGTATAAGCGTTTTAAAACGTGCCGATGAATTGCTCTACAAGGCA
Organism: Fervidobacterium gondwanense DSM 13020; assembly: GCF_900143265.1. NCBI lineage: Bacteria > Thermotogati > Thermotogota > Thermotogae > Thermotogales > Fervidobacteriaceae > Fervidobacterium > Fervidobacterium gondwanense. The sequence continues at coordinate 51,038 of NZ_FRDJ01000004.1, forward strand.
AAAAAAAGCGGAAAGCATGCTATTGTGGCTGATATTGTTTAATTTTGCAGTCTTATATCAAATACTTTTCTTTAATCTCTATATACGCATGTTTGATTTCCTCCAAGTCGTACTTACCCGGTGTCACGGCTATATGAGAAGCATTTGAAACTATTTTCGACCAATTTTCTATATCTTCGTCGCTGATTTCCACACTTAGTGATACACCCAATAATTCGTAGAACTCTTCAAGAGAGCCATTGAATATCCTCAGGATTTCTTCCACCTTATCTTTTGATTCAGTCAATGCCATTTTCAATTCATATGGTAAAAACACAGCAGTTGCAAGTCCATGCTTCACACCTTTTTCGGTTGTTAAAGAATATCCAAGTGCGTGTGCGATCGTTGTGCCAGTCTGCGCAATAACCATTCCTGCGAGCGTTGACGAGAACATTATACGTTCCCTGTAGTATTCATTGTCAGGATCATCGAGCAGTTTTGGTAAGTAACTGTTTATTGTCCTTATACTTTCCAACGCAAGTGCGTCGCTGAAAGGCGTTGCTTTCCTTGAGATATATCCTTCAACTGCGTGTGACAGAGCATCCAAGGCTGTTGAGATAGTTAGTTCCTTATTGAGTGTGACTGTATACTTGTAGTCAATAAGTGCAATCTTTGGGAAAATGCATTCGTGAGAGAATCCTTTTTTCCTTCCGTTCACCGTTAGGACTGAATACTGAGTAACTTCACTCCCAGTTCCTGCGGTCGTTGGGATGCATATGATTGGTTTGGCACTACCATATTTGTCCTTTTCGTAAAGTTCTTCAGGTTTTAAGGAAGGATTTTCAAGTAAGACTGCAACCGCTTTCGCTGTATCCATAGGGCTCCCGCCGCCAAGCCCAATTACAACATCTGCATCGCTATACTTCCGAGCGATAAATTCGACAATTTCTAATGGCGGGTTCTCAGGTGTCTCATCAAATATGTAATAATGCTTGCCGTCAAGAACATCTAATGTGTCGTCCAAACTACCATTTTTCTTTGAGCTTTTCCCGCTGACGATAAGATATGTATCTCCTAAGGACTGAATTAGTTCTCTATTCTTAGAAACGATATCTCTTCCGTACAAGACTTTCGTGGGCATATAAAATCCCATTTTCTCTACCTCCTCGTTCAATTGCGATTTAAAAAGCTGGTCCGTGAAGGACCAGCTTTTAGTCAAACTCGAACTGTAATTTTATTATTGTTGCATCGCTAAGAAAAGTGCATACCCGCCGAGAGCAACTCCGATAATGGCAAGGACTAGTGCAAATGTGCCAGTTTGATTTGACTGAGCAACTCTGAGCTGTTCTTTGAGTTGCTCGTTTTCCTTCTCGAGTTGTGAGACCTTATTCTCAAGTGTTTGCTGTTGATTGGCTACATTCAGTTTGAAACTATCGATTTCATTCCTAACTACTCCCAATTCCTGAGTATTTGAATTAATCTTAGTATTCAATGTGAGTATTTGCGATTTGACTTCTTCGACATTCTTATTAACTGATTCTATGTTCTTAGCGTTTGCTTTAACATCCTGTTCTAAACCATCAACCCTGTCCTTCAAAACAGCAACATCGCCGGACACAACACTTACAACTGCCTTTACCTCTTCGAGTTCACCAGTAACGTTAGTAAGTTCTGTTATTTTCTTGTTAATATCGGCAACCTGTACTTTGAAGTCACTGTCTGCTTTTTCCAAAGCAGTGATTTTGCTCTGAAGCGTGTTTATCTGAGTTTGCAGCGAGGAGATATTTGCCTTGAGCTGAGCTATATCAGAGTCCGAAGCACCAGATATATTCTTGATTTCCGTAGAGAGCGATTGAATTTTGCTCTGGATATCGGCAACATTCTTTTCTAAGCTTGAAACTTTTCCAGAGAGTGTAGACACGCTAACAGATGTATTTGAAATTTGTGCATTCGTTGATTTAAAGCTATCGTTCAGCGCATTTATACTCTTTTCTAAATCCGCAACTTTCTGAGCAATACTGTTGTTATTGTCTGTAAGTGACTTAACATTGTTCTTCAGCGTTGCAACATCGTTTTTCAGCGCGTTTATATCTTGTGCAAGTGTGTTCAAGCTCTGACCAGTTGGAGTAACGGAGATCAGAGACCTCAATTCCGTAACTTTACTAACAAGTGCATCGTAAAGTGCTTTAATGTCTGACACATCTGTCTTTACGCCTGATAGGTCTTTGCTCAAAATGTCAACATTTCCAGAGATAGTGTCAACTTTTGATGAAAGTGCGTCGATCCTCGTGTTTATCGTTTTGTCAGCATTTCCAAGTGTAAGAATGCTATTTGACATCTCGTTTAACTGAGCAGTAATGTTAGCGGGAAGTGTTGTTTGTTGAGTTGTTGTCTGTGTTCCTGTTGGTATTTTCTTTTCAACCGCGGATATTCTGTCATTTAAAATATTCATAAGCCTATAAAGAGCAACAGCGAGTTGATATCTTGTCAAAGATTGATTTCCTTGAAACGTACCATCTGGCATACCGCTTAGAACTCCAAGTTTTGAAAGCTGTTCGACAGCCTCATAAGCCCAGTGGTTGGCTGGTACGTCTTTGTACGTTGCCGCAAAAGAAGTGGAAATAGTCAAAACCAAAGCGATTAGCAGAAATAACATCTTCTTCATCTTAATACCCCTCCTTAATAATAATTGTACTTCTTTAGATAATTTCAACTAATTTTTCGGGTATCTTATCGGCAGGGAGCACAAAATCTGCGTATCCTTCTTCAACGACCGATTTCGGCATACCATAAACAACACATGTCTCTTGGCTTTCTGCAATAACGGTACCTTTAAAGAACTTAACTTTAAACGCACCTTTTGTACCGTCTTTTCCCATTCCTGTAAGGATGGCAGCAACAGTATTTTCTTTGTAAATTTCGGCTACTTTGTCAAGTGTATAATCTACGGCTGGCCTAACGTTATTGATTTTCTCAGTCTTTTTATCTAAGTAAATGATTGCCTTTCTATCTTGGTACTTTATCCCCATATGGATATCGCCAGGCGCAACATAAACCCATCCAGGTTTTAAAATATCACCGTCCTCTGCTTCCTTCACCGTCAACTGAGAAATTCTATCCAACCTCTGCGCCAAGGATTTCGTAAAACCCGGCGGCATGTGTTGAACTAAAAGTATTGGCGCGGGGAACTCCTTCGGCAAAGCAGGAATCACAAGATCTAACGATCTCGGACCGCCTGTTGAAGACCCAATTACAACAATTTTTCCAGAGACCATTGTCTTAACTTTTAGACCTGCCAAAGGTTTTCTTCTAAGCATCACCTGATTGAGACTTATCTTCATCGCATCTCGTATCTTTTGAACAAGTTCTGGTCCCATTTTGCGAAAGTCCATTGAGACACTTCCGGACGGTTTTGTAACGAAATCAACAGCTCCGAGCTCGAGTGCAAGTAATGTAATCTCGGCGCCTTCTTCTGTAAGGCTACTGACCATTATAATCCTTGATGGCGCTCTTTTTATTATTTCTTTAAGCGCCTCTATTCCATTCAGCTTTGGCATTTCAACATCCATTGTTATAACGTCCGGCCTATGTTTTAGCGCAAGTTCAACAGCTTCCATTCCATCTTTGGCAGCAGCGACAAGTTCCATGTCTTGCTCCCTGTCTATAACATCTTTTAATATCATACGCATGAAAGGCGAATCGTCGACTATCATAACTTTTATTTTTTCTTTTTCCACTTTCTCACCACCCGTATACTCAGCAAAGGAAACGCCACTGTTGATATTATAGCAAAAATTTTGGCTATTTCCAAACTCCAATCAAAAAACATACTACCGAAAACGAGTATACCGACTGTAATTGAAAACAGTGCTGCCCAAAGTACAACACCTGCACTAACATCCTTTATTATCTTTATAACCGGGTGGTATTCTTTGCTGTACAAATTCATTAAGTGCTCAATTATAGTGTTCACAAGCTCAGACCAAATAACAAAAAAGACGGCGAATATTATCCACAAGATATCCTCTCTTTTTATGGGGAGGAAAAATGTTGCTGTTATTACTACAAGTCCAACTAAAAAATGTATTCTAAGATTCCTCTCAGAAAGTATTGAATTGACAATACCTTCTATTGCGTGTGAGAAAGATTCCTTCAAATTACTCGAACCCAATTGTTCTCTTTCTTTTCCGTTCAATTCTTGGTTTGAAAACTTTATCTGTGAGCGTTGTTCCAAACTTTATCGCCTCCACGTTTAGTTCGTAATACTTTGGACTCACTTCTTCCTTTACAGCCTCAAACAAAATATCAAAATCAACAAGTGCAGTTGCCTTTACAAGAGCGCCCAGGAGAATCATGTTTGAGACCATGACATTACCGAACTTTTCAATTGCCAGTTTGCTTGCAGGTACACTTATGATTCTCTTAGTTATTCGCTTGATCTCGTTAGGAATATCTGGTATATATGTGCTGTCGTACACTATTATACCATTAGTGGCTACATATTTTCCATGGCTTACCATGGAAGGATGCATGATTATCAAAGAATCGAATACTACTGCTCTCGGATAAAGTATCGGTTCATTTGAGACCAAAACGTCACAGTAGCTTGGACCCCCTCGGACCTGTTCACTGTAATTCTGAGTCTGAATAACGTATTTTTCAGCAATGACAAATGCCTCTGATAAAATATATCCTGCCAGCAAATTGCCTTGTCCACCAATACCAGCTATTCTAATAGAGAATGGTCTTGTCATTTTCATTCCCCCTTACTGTAAGTAAGTCTGTATCGAGTATAGAAATCTTGCTTCAAATCGTCTTTTCGGAATACACCAACAACTATCTTTCCTTTTAATTCATCCTCAGTCATTTTTTCAGCTTTTTCCTTCATAATCGTATTCTCTTTGAAGAAATCCATCATCTGCCATGGTTCTCTCAGACCGTTGTACCTTCCGTAGTAAGTATGGCAGTTCGACATGACTTCAACAACAGCAGTGCCTTTGTGTAGTAATGCTTCCTTGATGTATTTAACAGTAAGTGCGTAATGGTAAACAGTTGATCTTGCAACGTAAGTGGCTCCCGCTGAAAGAGCCAATTTAACAACATCGAATTGTTCTTCTACATTTCCAAAAGGCATAGTGCCCGCTACTTTGCCGCCAGGTGTTGTTGGAGAATGCTGGCCACCCGTCATACCGTAAATCATGTTGTTGTATATTATTATGGTAAGATTTATATTTCTCCTACAAGCATGTATAAAGTGGTTACCACCTATAGCCGTTATGTCGCCATCTCCACCCATAACGACGACCTTGAAATCAGGTCTTGTTAAGGCTACTCCAGTTGCGAACGCAATTGCACGACCGTGGAGTGTGTGCATTGTATTGAAATCTAAGTACCCCGTCGATCTCGAAGAACAACCTATTCCTGAAACAACAGCTGTTTGATCAGGATTCAGACCAGATTGATCATAAGCATCTATAAAGCTTTTCAAGATGATGCCATTGCCACAGCCTGGACACCATACAGTGGGCCATCTGTCCTCTCTTAAATACTGTGTTAATTTATCTCTCTTCACTATCCTCACCTCCAATTAACTCCACTTTGCACATTTGAAAGAAAAAATCGGTAAGTGGATCTGGATATCCTTCAATATATACAACTCGCTTTATTCCAGCATTAACTATAAGTCTTGCACAAACTGAGCAAGGCTTGTGCGTGACATAAATAGTTGCACCATCCGTCGATATACCAAATTTCGCGGCCTGCATCAACGCATTCTGTTCAGCGTGTAAGCCGTAGCAAATTTCTTGATTCTTCCCAGACGGAATATTCAAGTCATCTCTGATGCATCCAATCTCGTCGCAGTGCGGGAATCCAGAAGGAGGTTGGTTGTATCCAGTAGCCAGAATTCGCTTATCTTTTACTATAAGTGCACCGACTTTTCTGTGTACGCAAGTTGACCTTTCAGCTATCATCTTAGAAAGCCTTTTGAAATAGCTATCCCAACTTTCCCTTTCACCTTTTGCCGTTTTTATGGTAACATTTCTTAGGTATTCATTTATGTCCATTTCTTCACCCCTTGCTTAATTTTCCGAGCTTCATCACACTATTGATATTTCTGATTATATTCTAAACTAATAAAATAAAGATAGCAATATCAATTATATGAAAAGGAGTGATTTAATTATGCAAAAGTTTGATTTATCTATCGTAAGCTGTGAAATTGGTAGTGTTTTAATATTTACTAAGAATGGCATATGTGAAAAAATCGAACTTTCTAACGACTTATACGCACCTTCTGGTGAGAATATATTCACTGCCCAGATTTCAGAATATCTCTCTGGTAAGAGAAGAGAGTTTGATTTTCCTGTTCGTTATTCTTCCGGTCCTGTCTTTGAAAAGATTTGGGAGAGTTTGAAAGAAAATGTACCGTATGGTAAAATAATCACGTACGGTGAACTTGCAAAGATTTGTAACGCAAATCCAAGAGTTGTTGGCTATGCAATGGCCATGAATCGTTTACCCTTGTACATTCCATGCCACAGGGTTGTAGGTAAGAACTCCTTAGGAGGATTTAATGGAAAGAATGGGCTGAAATGGAAAGAATATTTACTTCGTTTGGAGGGATCAATTTGAAAAAGTTTCTTCTAATTCTTTTCTTGTTGTTCTTCACACTCTCATTTATCTTTCCGATGATGCTTTATAAATGGTACACAAGTAGGATTGAACCACCGCAAAATAAAGTACCAGCAAGTCTTGTTGTTGAATACTCCGATGGGACCCCTCTTTACACTCCAAAGACAGTGTGGATCGATTTTGAAGACATACCGAATCTTGTTAAGGATAGTATCGTAGCCTCCGAAGATAAGAGGTTTTATCAGCACAGTGGCGTTGACTTGATTGGAATCGCCAGATCATTTTTTGTCATACTGACCACGGACAGCATTCAAGGCGGTAGCACAATCACTCAACAACTTGCAAGAACCCTCTATTTAACAACTGAAAGAACGTGGAAACGAAAGATAAAGGAAGCATTAATAGCACTATGGTTAGAACAGAACTATTCAAAGAATGAGATTTTGGAACTGTATATAAACTTTGTTTATCTCGGAAATGGTGTATATGGTTTCCCAGCAGCCGCAAAATATTACTTCAATAAAACTTTGGAACAGTTGAAACCCGTCGAAGTAGCGATGTTAACTGCAACTTTACGCTCACCGGAACATGCGAATCCTCTTGAAGAATTAAACGCTGACTTCACCAAAACTGTCCTTCGCAAAATGATGAATGAAGGTGTTATAACAAACGCTGAATATGAAAATGCTTTAGAGACACTTTCGTCGGAACATGCCAGAAATGTCAACATTGCCGGCAATATGTTCGACCAAGACCTTTTCTGGATGGTAGTTGTGGAACTTAAAGAGCTTGGTTTTGAGCTCGGGGATCTAAGAAATGGCTTCAGGGTCAGAACAACGATAGATAAGAACATGCAAACGTTGCTAAACAAAAACATAGACAAGACAAAAATGGCTGGACTAATAATTGAACACACAACAGGTAGAATTAGGGCAGCATACGGACTTGGGATCACAAGTGGCAGAAGACAAGTCGGTTCCGTAATTAAGCCGATGTACTATTACTTGGCATTCATGGGCGGATGGAATAAGAACGACATTTTGGAAGATAAACCAATTACTATAGGAACGTGGTCCCCTCAGAATTTCGATAAGGAATTCTGGCAGGAAGTTACGCTCGAAAATGCTCTTATCTACTCGCGTAACGTTCCTTCCGTAAATCTTTTCATGGCGCTGGGTCAAAGCAAAGTAAAGAACTTTCTAAAAAATACGTTGATGGTTGACGGCTATTATCCAAACGACGCAACATTAGCACTTGGAACATTGGAAACATCTCTTGTTGATGTTGCGAAGGGATTTGAGCCTATATTTAACGGTGGAATTGTCATAAGGCCAAGGATCATTGAATACGTTAAAGATAGAAATGGAGTAATTTATTATTCCTATAAGCCTGAAATTCTAAATGTAGTTAAGCCTCCAAAAGATTTTGAAGCAAGAACTCCAGTTGAAGCTTCTGTTCTTACGATGCAGCTTATGGAAAAGGTCGTTACTATGGGAACTGGTAAGTCTGCAAACATACCCGGTAGAAAGATATACGGTAAGACTGGAACAGCTGAAAAGAATGCTTGGTTCGTTGGTGGCGATGGAAAATATTTATTCTTGCTAGTAAAAGACGGAAAAGACCTGACTGGTGGACGAGATGTCGCACCTGTTTGGCGCGAAATTGCAAAGAACACGGAAATTGGCTATATTCCGATATCTTTACCAGTTAGCAAAAAGATGCCTTCAACAGAAAAGAAGCAAGTTGAGGAGGAGACAGTGCTTCAACCTTTAAGTCCTGTGGATGAAGAAAGTATAAGTATCCCCGACGAGTCTATATCCCAAACTACCGAAAAAGCAGATACCGAAGAGGATATATTTAACAGGGTTAGATCAAAGTCAATAACTTCTGATGAATTACTTAACGTTTTAAAGACTATGGATTCAGACAAGCAAAGAGAAGTGCTGTCAAGAATAAACGAAATTGATCCGGACTTAGCATCACAAGTTTATACTAAATTATTGGGCGGTGGAGAGTTCTAAAAGTATAGAAATAAAATCGTACTGGATAATGGGGAGGAAAATCAATGAAATTTTTCTACAACCTCGAAAAGGTGGAAAATTACGAATATGTAGTTGTGAAAGTTCAAGAAGGTGAACATTCGGGTATCGGAGCCATACTTCCAGTGAGGCGAAACGGAGAAAATTACAAGATTTTTATGGGAGTGATAGAAGAGTATAGAACAATTGTTGAAAAGTCAAAAGCCGAGGATGTTTTCATCATACCAAAAGTACTTGAAAAGCACTTCCCTAAACACCCGAAGGTTACTTTTGCAATTCAGGCCGCGTTTTTAGAGCTGTTCAGTAAAAAATACAAAATCGAAATGGAGAAAATGCTCGGTGGTTTGCAATCTCCCAAAAATGAGATTTGTGGAGAGTTATTATATCCAGAATACTACGGCGATATATTCTATGTTAGATACATTCCAGAAATAGAAGCACACATAAACCACACTTTTGTCCTCGTAAAATATCCACACAACGAGATGGATCATATCCTGAGTGCACTTTCAACGAACTATAAGAACTTGGAGGTGATCTCTTGGAAAGAACTTTTGTGATACTTAAACCGAACGCAGTAAGAAGAGGATTAATAGGCGAGATATTGAAGAGATTTGAACAGCGCGGAATAAAAATAGTCGGTCTGAAATTTTTATGGATGACGAAGGAACAATGTGAAAAGCTTTACGAACCTCACCTTGGAAAACCGTTTTACAATGAACTCGTTGAATTTATGATGGGCGGTCCAGTTGTAGCAATTGTTCTCGAAGCTCCAAGGGTTATAGAGATGGTGCGCCACATTGTAGGTGCGACTGACCCTCTAAAAGCTGAAGCTGGAACGATCAGGGGCGAATTCGCTCTAACAGTGACGAAAAACCTCATTCATGCAAGCGATTCTTTAGAAAATGCTCAAAGAGAAATGTCAATATTCTTCACTGAAGATGAAATCATTAACTACAATCTTGATATACAAGAAGATATTTAAAGACTTAAGCCTAATAAAAAACCTGGGGACAGTTCACTATCCCCAGGTTTTGTTTTTTGTTGGATTTTATGCTTCTTTCGGATTAAAAGCTCTGGCTACAATCTCATAACCAACGAAGAAAACAATAAGTGCAGAAATGAGCCCCGCGATAGGACTATCGAATAGACCTGCTACGAGGTATCCAATTGCTGAAACGATCATAGCGAAAACAGCATACGGAATTTGAGTTGCTACGTGTTCAAGGTGTGGACAAGAAGCACCTGTTGAAGAAAGGATTGTAGTATCAGAAATAGGCGAACAGTGATCACCAAATATAGCTCCTCCTATCGCTGCTCCAACTGCTACAAGCGTACTGTTTAATAAATCAGCGCCAGTTTTTTCAGCGAGAGCAACCGCTATTGGGAATGTGATCGGTATCATTATCGAGAACGTGCCCCAGCTCGTTCCCGTTGCAAAAGAGATTGCCGCTGCAATCAAGAATACTACGACTGGAAGAGCCCAGAGTGGAAAACCACCCGTTGTCACAACATGGGCTAAGAACTTAGAAAGTCCAAGTCCGCCATCCTCTGGTGAACTCTTAATGACTGTACCTATTGTCCAAGCCAAAGTAAGTATTACAAGTGCTGGAACCATAGATTTTATACCGTTTATTATCGCTTCGCCAACTTTTTGAATTGTCAGAAGACCTCTAACAATGAAATATATTGAGGAGAAGACCAACGTGAAAATTGATGCATAGAAGAGCGCCTTTGAAGCATCGGTATTGTTGAATGCATCCTTTAAAGTCATCGATTTCACAGCTTCTGAAAAATTGTGGACGGTTTCGCCATCAATTGCTCCAAGGTAAGTTGTTATCGGGAAGAAAACAACCGCTAAGCCAACAAGAACTAATATGGGGAGGACCATGTCGATGGCTTTTGCTCTTTCTTTTACTACAACGCCTTCTTTTATCTCGCCTGTCGGCTGTCCAAATTTTTCATCGTACAAACCAATACCATTCAACGCACGCATCTCACTCTTTGCCATTGGTCCGAAGTCTTTTCTTAATGTAGTTTGAAGAACTGTAAGGATTGCCAGAATCGCATATAAGTTTATAGGAATAAGCATAATGAAGAAAGTAAACTCGCTGACTCCCAATTTTGAAAATCCGTCTGAACCCTTGATTATGCTCATAATTGTAACAACCCAGCTCGATATAGGAGCAAGAACACTAACTGGAGCTGCCGTTGAGTCAAGTATGTAAGCCAACTTTGCACGAGAAATCTTTTGCTCGTCCGTGACTGGTCTCATCACTGTACCGATTGTTAAAGAGTTAAAGTAGTCATCAATGAATATGAAGATACCAAAGAGCCAGGTTATTATGAGTGTCCCTTTCCTGCTCTTAACCTTTGATGCCATCCACTTTCCAAAAGCGTGAGCAGCACCAGTAGCTTGCATCAAACCAACAAAAGCACCGAGCAGAGCGCAGAAAAGCACTATTCTGATGTTCCAAGAATCGTTCAAAGAGTTTGCTATACCGTCCGTTGTTCCAATGAGTGCTGCAAGAGGATTCCAGTTGTTGACGATAAGGTATCCCACAAAAACGCCTGTAAAGAGTGAAAAAACAACCTCCTTAGTTAAGAGTGCGAGAATAACAGTAAGTACAGGTGGTAACAAACTTAACCAACCATAATGCTCCATCCTCATCCCCTCCCTTTTTGGTGTTCTCAATACGGAAACTTGTAAAGGTCATTGTTATTATATCAAATCGTTCATTTATGTTATGGCCCCCATTTTCTGACTATTTCAGTCAATTATTACCAATAAAGTAGAATTGTCTTGCCAATTCTTGTGTGCACTTAGTTTTTTGATTTACACTTGATTTCGGATTAGAGTTCCAATATGGTATAATTTCAAGTGAATTGTCCCATAATACCGCCTGCTGGGGATGGGGAAGCGTATAAGGCGGATAAGAAATACCCCAGCCTAAACTGCACTTTATTAATTTTGGTGTTTGCGTGCAGTTTAGAATGAGGTGAGCTTATGACAGGAAAGGAACTATTACAAATAGCGGTTAAAATCGAAGGGTCCGGATATTCATACTATTCAAAGCTTGCTGACAAGGCACAAGGTCAATTGAAAGAGTTCTTCAAAGAACTCGCTAATCAAGAAAGAGAACATGCTCATCGTTTTGAAGAAATCATGAAGAAATACGCCGATGAACCAACGATGGCAACGTGGCAAAATGAAGAAGTCGGCGGCTATGCTGAAACATACGCAAAAGCATTCATTTTCCCGGAAATTGAAGAGGAGAAAATGCCAGAGACTCTTATTGGAGCACTCAGAAAAGCTATAGAAGTTGAAAAAGATTCAATAATTTACTATAATGAGATCAAATTACTCGTTCCAGACACAAAAGCTGTTGAAGAGATAATCAAAGAAGAAAAGGAACACCTCAGAAAATTATCCGAAAAACTGCAGAGTGAAGATTTATCAACTTACAGCGAGGGAAGCATGATTTAATGTTGCTAAGCACTAATAATCAAAACCCGGTTCTGCACCGGGTTTTGAATTTTTCTATTGAGAGGAACCTATGGATAGACGTTTCTTAACTTGTGTCTTTTTTATATTCTTTATCACTATCTCTCTATTCGGGATGGAGATAACGTTATCTTTTGTTGGTGACATCATGTTCCATAAACCGATAATAGATTCTGCCCTTTCCAACGGGAAATACGACTTCAAAAACATCTTTAAATATGTGAAGACGTACATAGAAAAGACTGACCTGGCATTTTGCAACCTCGAAACCACATTAGGAGGAAAGCCATACACAGGATATCCAAGATTCTCCTCCCCGGACGAAGTTTTAGATGCTATAAAATATGCAGGTTTTGATGTCGTTAATGTCGCTAACAACCACATGCTCGATAGAGGTGCAAGCGGGCTTATTAGAACGATAAAGAAAGTTTCTGAGAGCGGATTAACATGCGTCGGAGCTCGGTTAAATCCACTTGAGAAGGAATATACAATTGTAGACGTCAAAGACATCAAAGTTTCTTTTGCATCCTTCACATATTCAACCAACGGCATACAACTGGACAAGGAACGTGCATATATGTTTACATACATATCCAAGGATGTAATAATGAACATAGTACAAAGTATGAGGAAAGAATCCGACATAGTGATAGTTTATCTCCACTACGGGAATGAATATCAAACAACACCAACAAAAGAACAAAGAGAATTAGCTCATTTAGCTTTGAAAAGCGGTGCTGATTTGGTCATAGCAAGTCATCCGCATGTATTGCAAGAAATAGAACTAGTTAAAGACGGACTAAAAACAAAACTAATTGCTTATTCACTCGGAAATTTCCTTTCAAACATGACAGATCCAGGTACAGATGAGGGTGTTATTCTAAACATAACGTACCATAAAGTAAAAGGAGTCACTCAAGTGACTCCCGTCTTAACGCTCGTTCAGAAATACTACGACAATGAGAAACTTCTATTCAGAATAATTCCCGTTAACGATTTTATAAAAAAACCGGACAAATTTATCAATTCACAAACTTTGGAAAAACTTTATGATGTCTCGAAAAAGAATCTTATGTCTGAAGACTAATCTTTAAGCATTTCATACACGCTTCTAATTTCTTCCAGGCAATTCGTAAAAGCATTTACAACCGCTGGGTCGAAGTGCCTACCTTTTTCTTTCACAATCATATCGACCGCCACATCGAAAGGAATAGATTCCTTATAAGGTCGCCTTGTTGTGAGTGCGTCGAATACATCGGCAATTGCAAGTATTCGACCTTCTATGCTTATCTCTTCACCACGTTTCCCATTCGGATAGCCCTTGCCATCCCAACGTTCGTGATGATCTTGAACTATGTTCCTCATACTATTTATTGTCTCCGCGTCAATTATACCATTTGTGTTCTCAGCCAACCTGTCTATTATATGCATTCCAATACCCACATGTGTCTGCATTATCTTCCATTCATCTGAATCAAGTCTACCTGGCTTCAACAAGATACTATCTGGAATTCCAACCTTACCTATATCATGTAAAGGGGCAAAATCGTACAGGATTCTTATCAGTTTAGGTGGCAAATTCATGTTGCTTGCTATCAATTTAGTGTATAGAGACACTCTCTTAATGTGATTGCCAGTTTCATTATCTTTGAATTCCACTAAGTCTGTTAAACTATGAGCAAACTCCGATAATGCTTTCTGCAAGTTGAGGGTGTAGTAAAGCCTATGTGAAAGTATGTCCGAAACGCTGAAAAATAGCTTAGCATCATCTTCTGTAAAATTATTAGGTCTACTGGACGTCAGGAAAAAGAATCCAAAAGGTACAGTGTTAATGCTTGCGAGGACTGTAAGGTTAGATTTAAATCCTTCTTCCAGAAGCAATTTCATAGACTTCGATTTGGTATAACTATAGAATTCCTCAAAATCATTTATGATTCTCCAATTAGTTCTCTCGGTTATCATTTTTCCAAGAGATGTTTCTGAGAACTTCTGAGAAAAACCTGGTCCGAGCTTTATCTGAATTCGCTTGTCAGTAAAATACGCCGTTTCAGCTACTATCTTTGATTCTTCGTGGTCTATAAGTGCTACAGAGAATCTTTCGGAATCAAAATATCTGCACAGCGCACTACCTGTTTCGCTAATAAAATCTTCAATACTCGCGGTCATTGGCACGTGCTTCAGACTTTCTAATATATCGTGAACCAGATTTATTTTATACACCGCTCTCTGGATATCCTCATCCTCCGAATACCTCACTACATTCGCTTCATTGAGCTTTGCCACGTATATATTGTCCGCAAGCTCGTTGAACCTTTCTTTAGAATCCTTTATATAGCATTTCACTAATTTATAGTTTCGATGAGAGAAAAGCATTCCAATTGAGAGTCCAAATACGATGAATATCATTGAAAAAGTCAGTATTTTGTATGATTCCTTGAAATCATTCTCCTCTGATTTTCGTACGAATTCAGCAAATTTGCAAATTTCGGTCAGTATCTCATTGTTCTTATAAACATCAAGCAATTCTTCATAAGAACGATAATCAAATCCATATTCTTTCATGTACGGGAGAATACTGTTAAACTCTCGCCTGCCAGCAATGACGTCATTGATCACTCGAAACGTTTCCCTGTTTTTCATGTAGGAATTCATATGTAGCCATTCGTGAATAAGTGAAGTTATAGCTATTATAGCTATAATGACCACAAATGTAATAAAAACAAATCTATTTCTCTTGATTATTCTCATCAGGCTTTTTTGCTTATTTTCTCTCATTCAACTCACCCACTTAAAAGGGAAATAATTCTCTTTTTTTATTATAGCACACTTTTTCAAGAACAGTTCATTGAGTTTTAGAATACAACCATTAAAACAAAAAAGCGGAGCCTTTCGACTCCGCTTTCTCTTTGTTGGCTCCGGCGGAGGGACTCGAACCCCCAGCCTAGTGGTTAACAGCCACCCGCTCTACCGGTTGAGCTACGCCGGAACTCACACATATCGTTATCTATTATATCACATTTCCGTTTAGTGTCAAGAACCTTTTCTTAAATTTCTTTATTTAAGCTTTTCTTCGTTTTCCTTTCCTTTGCGCTAAAAATCATAACCTAACTTCTTCATTTTGTCAAGATAGATTTAAAGAATTTAACACTCTGAATCTTGAATTATCAGCCAGTTTGATTATAATAAATAATAGAAATACTTATAAGATATCGAAACGGGGGTGAAACTATGCCAATGTACAGGTACGTTTGTGAGAATTGCGGAAGCGAAGAAGTTCATCTGCATGGTGTAAACGATTCACCAGTTATAGAATGTGGGAAATGTGGTGCACGGATGAATCGTACAATTGGGCGTGTAGGTATAGTATTCAAAGGAAGCGGTTATTACATAACAGACAATAAGAAAAGCACAGCCGAGACAAAGAGCGAATAATCGATAATTTGAAAGAAAAAAATAAAGCCCCCATAATCGGGGGCTGATTTTTATCCTCTTTAGCTTACTTAACGAGTTTTACGTTAGCTGCCTGAGGACCCTTGGCGCCATTCTGAACTTCGAATTCGACTTTGTCGCCTTCCTTGAGTGTCTTGAAACCTTCAACCTGAATAGCACTGTAGTGAACGAAGATGTCTTCTCCGTCTTCTTTTGTGATGAATCCGTAGCCTTTCTTTGCATCAAACCACTTAACTGTTCCTTTCATGTTACAACGCCTCCTAAAATCTGATTTACTCACCGCCGTTCCATTTTTCAGCGGTTGATTCATTATACACCTATAAATTTAAAAAGTCAATAGTTTTTATGAAATAAATAAATTCTCTCATCAAATATCAATAAGGCACTGTGTTTTGAACAGAACTTCTTCTATTATTAGCTATTAATGATATAATTATACGTGCAGTATATCAAACACATACACTGAGGAGGTAGGGCAAGTAGCATATGAAGCAAAAGAAAAACGACTATAAGAAGGTAAACAAGGTCTACAAACTGAGCCAAAGCGGGAAACTCTTGATTGACAGAATTAGAAAGACAAGGCTAAGAGTTACTATCCTCGCTGTTATTGTTTTCTTCATCGCATTGATCGGCGTATTTCAGTTGATGTTTTCTGAAAACTGGACTCTCAAGAATAGCAACAAATTGAACTCTGGAATGACATCGGTTGTTGACGAGTCGACAGAAACAGTATCTTCAACGGTGCACGATACAGAAAATTTAGAATCTGAGGAGACTATCGAATCTTCACCAACATCAAACTCAGCTCTGGAAATCGGCACAAAAGGCGGACAGTTAACAAATGAAGAAAGTACTATCTTGATACCGCCTTCAAATAATAGCGAAAAAACAGAAAGAAGAGACGAAGTTACGGTGGGCGATGCCGCAAAAGATTCTGAGGAAGATTCTAAGAACGACAAAACCAAGGAATCTATAGCCGAATCTAATAAACAAGAGACCATTGCTGACCCAGAACTAATAAAATTGGAAGAAAATCAAAAAAGCGAGGAACACTCAATCGACCAACAAATAGATAAATTGAATTCAATTAGCAATTCTAAATCAAGTAGTCAAAAATATAGTTTTGTTGTAGCATTCGGAGTGAGCGTTTTCGATAATCCAAAATCACTAAACGTTATCGACCAGCTCAGATACGCCACTTACGTAACAAAAATCGATGAGACCGTTGAAAACAGCGTCAGTTATTCAAAGATTTCTTACAAAACAGGTAAGGGCACAGTAGAGGGCTGGGTCAGGAGTCAATTCTTGAGCGATTCACTGAAACCTATTACTGGTGAAGAGTACAAAGAACTTTCCTTTGAACCTGTCAAGAAAATCAGTGGGCGAATTTCTAATGTGAGAGGTATATATTTAACAAGGTCATCTGTCAGTAACCGTGAAAAGATTGCTAAATGGGTCTCTTTTGCAAAGTCAACAAATTTAAACGCCTTCGTGATAGATGTAAAAGATGATGAGGGCTTTATGCTATTCAAAACAAATGCCGCCGCAAAGTTCGTACCGAGTGCTAACGACAAGGCGTACTACACGAAAGATGAATTTAAAGCCATAGCTAAGGAATTAAAAGAAAAGGGCTTCTACTTGATAGCAAGGATAGTCTGTTTTAAAGATCCATCTTATGCAAGAGCGCATATGGATAGAGCAATTGTATACAAGGACACAGGAGCTCCTTACATGGGTGTTTACAAAGTACCTTGGGCATCCGCATATGACAGGCAATTGTGGGAATATAATGTCGAGGTTGCAAAAGAAGCAGCGGAAGTTGGTTTTGACGAAATTCAATATGATTACGTTCGCTTTCCAGAGATTCGAAAAGAAGAGCGCAACAAGTTAGACTTGAGAAAACCTGGAAACGAAACGTTTGCCGAAGCGATTCAGAAGTTCCTCATATATTCAAAGAAAGAACTTGATGAATACAACATCCCGTTGGCCGCCGATATATTTGGATTGGTGTCAACAGCGGTTGACGATGTAGGAATAGGGCAGTATTGGGAAGCTGTTACAAATGTCGTTGATTATGTCTGTCCAATGGTTTATCCAAGTCACTATGCAAACGGTTCGTTTGGCTTAAGCGTTCCAGATGCATACCCTTACGAAACTATTTACAGAGCACTTTCAGATGGCATTAGAAGGAACAATCATATACCTACACCTGCAAGAATAAGACCGTGGTTGCAATCATTCACGGCAACTTGGGTGAGGGGTCACATAGTTTACGACGAGAATGCCATAAGAAAGCAGATTAAGGCAGCAAAAGATTTGGGAATAAACGAATATATGCTTTGGAATGCGTCAAATAATTACAAAAACATGTGGTATGAATGATTTTGCAAAGCTAATTTCTAAAAATTCGTATAGCGAACTATTAGATTTTGTGATAAAATTTTCTTAGCTATCACAATATCGATGAAGGTGGTTTAGATGAGGCTCGATAAGTTTTTAAAGGTAAACAGAATTATCAAAAGGCGAACAGTTGCGCAAGATGTCGCAAAGGCAGGACTGGTAAGAAAGGATGGCAGGGTTTTGAAACCTGCATATGAAGTTAAGCCTGGAGACGTACTTGAGATTAGTTATGGCCGTCGTACTGTTGTGATAAAAGTGACAGATGATTTGAAATATGAAGTATTAGAAGAAATTATCAGGGGTGAAGACGATGAGGAGCTTGATTGAAAATCATGTGGATGATTTTTTAGAAATTTTGACATATGAAAAAAGGTTTTGGAAAGATTTTTGGGAGAACCTGCCGTTCAAGCCTATAACGGAAAACTATGCAAGTTCCTTCTCGAACTTTTTTGAAAGATTATTGAATATCTCAAGGAACGAACTAACAGAGTTTTCTCATGATTACGAAACGAAAAAAGAGTCTTTGAAAGAAGAGCTATCAATTAGAATAAGGCAACACGCTCGAGATTTGGAACTATCCAAAGAAGATTTTGTCGTGTATTTAATCGCAGGTCTTGGAGAGAAAGACTGGATTGTTGTCGATGGTAAGAAGGAAAAAGTAATCGTATTCGACGTGTTTTCTCTGTGGAGAAAGGGTAAGTTCGACAATTTACCGGATGCAGTCTATCAAGCAGCTGTGCACTTCAGACACGGAGAAAATGAAGGGAATTATTACGATAAGTCCGAGATTTTCAGCTATTTGAAAGATGAAATTTCGCGTTTAAATGGAACAGATATTTTACAGAAAGTCTGTGAACTCCTTGACAGGAACGTTCCTTACTACAACTGGACAGGTTTTTACCTTATGGACGAGGAAGGGATGCTTGTTCTTGGACCATACGTAGGCGAACCAACAGAACACGTTAGAATCGCTGTCGGAAAAGGTATCTGTGGCCAAGCTGCTGAGACAAAACTCACATTCGTTGTTCAGGACGTAACACAAGAGACAAATTACCTCTCTTGTAGCCCACATGTTAAGAGCGAGATAGTCGTTCCAATATTCAGAAACGACGGTTCAGTCTTTGGAGAAATAGACATAGATAGCCACTACAAAGCGCCATTTGATGAAAGAGACAGAGAATTCTTAGAATGGATTGCACAACAGCTTAGGGTTAAAGTAGTGCATTTTCAAGAGTTCAACAGAAGAATCAAAATAGCGTATCTTGATAGTTATGTGTCGTATTTATTGAGTGAAATCGTAAAGTACGAAATTCCAATGTCCGTGGATCTTTTCATATATTACGAACCAGAAAAAGTTCCAGAGAATCTGTACAAATTCTGGAGGATAGCTCGTAAACTTCCAAACGCATATGTAGGTAAGGTAGTCGTTGTAGACAGCGTTGAAGATCAAAAAGTTGTAATCACATCCACTCACGGCGAGTACACACTTACGTATGAAGCCCTGAATCTTTCAGCATCTGACATAGTTTACAAAATGATTAGAGAAACTACACCTTACATTTCAAAAACGCTCTTCGAAATACACCAAAATGCTACAAGATTCGCGCAGAGTTTTGTGAACACCAGTTTGATAACAGAGTATGTCCTTAAACCAGAGAGCGACATCAATAAAACGTTCTACGCATTCTTAACAGGTATCACTGCGGGCTACTCCGGTTCGTTTAACAGGGCCATGTTCTTCTATCATCGGAATGGAAATTTTGTCTTTCAAAAAGCAATAGGTCCTCGGACACTTGAAGAAGCTCAAGAATTGTGGGAAGCAATTGAAGATGTGGAATTAAATATGACTGACTTTCTCGAAACAGTTTCAAAGGATTTTAAATCTGAAATAGAAATGCTTTACAAAGCAAAAGCCATTCCTGCAAAAATCTTGAACGAGTTCCTCGATGGTGAACCTCATATAGTCAACAGAAACATATTGCCAACAGTTGCTGACGATTTTGACATCACAAATGAGTTTGCTATCATGGCTTTGAAAAGCGGTGATAGTATTGTTGGCCTCTTGCTCGCTGACAATAACTTTGACCAGAAGAGTATAACAGATTATCAATTGAGCGTTTTGCAAAATCTCGGAAATTTGATGGTTTTGGTCATCGAAAACAGGAGATTTTTAGAAACCCTTAAAGAGCGAGCGGAAATCGATGCTCTGACAGAACTTAAAAGCAGAAGGGCTTTTGAGGAATTCATCAGCAACATACATCCGAACCAAAGCTTCTCAATAGTTTTCTTAGATCTCAATAAGTTCAAAGTCATAAACGATACCCAAGGACACGAAAAAGGCGATGAAATTTTGCGAGTTTGGGGTAAATGCGTGAACAATAGTATTAGAAAAGATGATATTGCTTTCCGATATGGAGGCGACGAAGTGGTACTTATCTTAAACACGCTGGAAAAATCAGATATTGAAAAGGTAGTCCACAGAATAGAAGAGTGTTTTAGGAACTCTACAAGTCTTACGTTCTCTTCTGGAGTTAGTTTCTATCCAAGTGAGGGAGATATCCAACATGTTCTTAGATTAGCTGACGAGCGCTGTTACAGGTCAAAGCTTTTTGGAAAAATAGAATTTCCAAGCCAAAAGTAGATTCTCAGCACCGAAAATTAGTTAAAGAGGTGTTAAAATTGGAAAAGATGAGCAAAGAAGAAACCAGTAAGGTCCGTAAGAAGAGCGTTTTCTTTAGATTGTTAAAATACTCCTTTCCCTATATTCACTTACTAATACTCGCGATAGCTATTGTATTGGTCCTGACTTATCTCACACTCATGCCACCACAGATTGTCAGGAAAGCGATAAACACATACATACTTTCCGAAAGTATCTCTCAAAGTGAGCGCTTTTCCGGTATAGCTCATCAATCACTTCTCTTTTTGTTAGTCTCGGGTGGTATATTTTTGTTCGAATACCTAAGTATTTTGGTTACAACTTACATCGGTGGTAGGGTCATATACGATGTCAGACGTCAATTGTATGATCACGTTCTGAAACTTCCGATGTCTTTCTTTGATAGGCACCCAAGTGGTCAGATAACAACAAGAATAACAAGCGATACGCAGAATATTCAGGAGTTCTTCACTTCAGTTATTACAAGCATTGTCAACGATGTGTTCTTGCTTTCAGGTGTTATTATAATGATGTGGCGTATAAGTTCGAGATTATTCTTGGATATAGTTTACATATTCCCTATCATTGTTGTTGCAATGATAGTTTTTAGATATTTCGACATACGTGCGTATAGAGCTGTGAGAACGGGAATTGCGAAGATTAACGCTTACATAGCTGAAAATCTCGCAGGTATGCCAGTGACTAAGCTCTTCAATGCAGAAGACTTCAAAAGAAAAGAATTCGACCAGATAAACAAGGAACTTTACAAAGCGCGGATGAACCAGCTTTACGTGTTTGGTATCTTCAGACCGCTTATTAACTTCCTGTACTATTTGACGTTGTCGCTGATTATCTGGTTCGGTTCAAAATACATACTTGGAAAGATTCTTAATTTCGGCGACTTGTATGCATTCGTTGCTTATATAGATACATTCATGAGACCTATAGAAGACCTCTCTGAAAAGTATGATATCATCCAGAACACGCTTGCAAGTGGTGAGAAGATTTTTGCACTTTTGGATGAGCCTCAAGAAGACCAAGGAAATGGTTCTGGAAAGCAGAATGTAGAGAACGGTTTCATAGACTTTGAGAATGTTTGGTTCAGTTATGATAATAAGAGATGGATTTTACAGGATGTGAACTTATCTTTCAGACCTGGCGAGTTGGTAGCTATCGTCGGCGAGACTGGAGCCGGGAAAACGACAATAATGAATCTGATAAACGGGATGTACCGCCCACAACAAGGAAAGATACTGATCGACGGTTTTCCACTTGAAGATTACAATATACACACGCTGAGAAGGCAGGTTTCAGCTGTTCCTCAGGATGTCGTGCTTTTCAGCGGAACACTACTTGATAACATAAGGCTTTTCCATGAAGAGATAAGCGAAGAAGAGGTACTTGAAGCTTTGCAAAAGGTTAGGGCGCTTGATATAATAAAGCGATTACCAAAAGGGATATACACGGAAATCGTTGAAAGGGGAAAAGGTATCTCAGCAGGCGAAAGACAACTCATCGCACTTGCAAGGTCCGTCCTCTTCGGTGCGAAGATTTTCATACTCGATGAGGCAACAAGTAACATAGATGTCGAGACAGAACATAAGATACAAGAAGCGGTAAGAGAACTATCAAAGGACAACACAGTAATTATGATTGCGCACAGGTTATCAACGGTCGTAGAAGCAGACAGGATAGTCGTTGTTGCGGATGGCAAGATAGCAGAAGAAGGAAGGCATTCTGATTTGTTAAAACGAAAAGGCGCATATTACAAACTTTACGAAATCCAGTTCTCTAAAGAAGAGATTGCGTAAGGAGACTATACAGAATGATTTTGAGAGCCTCATATTGGACTTGGAAAGTGTTAAGTGGTGAGAAGATTCCCGATGAAATGCCAACTGCATATTTGATGCTCGATGGAAAGTGCATGTACAATTGTTTATACTGTACCCATGCAAGTCTATCATCGAGCGATAACTCATACCTCTCAAGGGTCGTGTGGAAAGTAATTAGCTTAGAAGACCTACGTGACATCAATAAGAAATTCAAAAGGATATGCGTTCAAACGGTGAATTACAAAGGCTATAAAGAAGATATTCTGAGTTTGGTTAAACACATAAGAAGTCAGGAAAACGGAAACGGTATACTCGTATCGGTATCAACACGAGTCAAGGATTTCAACGAAATAGACGAAATTCTAAACAGCGGTGTTGACCAATTGGGTGTTGCGATAGATGTTGTTTCTGAGGAACACCATAAAGAATACCGTTCTTGGCCTCTTTCGTATACTCTTTCTTTAATAGAATACGGCGCAAGAAAATATAATGGCAGGATAACAACTCACATCATTGTTGGACTTGGAGAAAATGACAAGGAACTGAACGAAATGTTCATCAGAATGAAAGAACTTGGCGTTGAAGTGGCATTATTTGCATTTACACCAGTTAGAGGTACCGCACTTGAAAATCTAAATCCACCTTCCATAGAAAGATACAGAAAAATTCAACTTCTGCGTTATCTGATATTTGAAAATTCTGATATTCCAGATGTTGAATTCGATGAAAAGGGATATATCAAAACATTGAATTACCATGGTAAAGATACTTCAAAAGCATTTTTGACATCTGGCTGTACTCACTGCACCAGACCATATTATAATGATAGTCCAAGAAATTCGGTTCTGTACAATTATCACAGCGAAAAATATCTCGAACAAAAGGTTTTTGACACTTAAGACCCCATTTGTTGAAAGGTGTTGAAATTTGTGGTCAACACTTGGTATGTTTTATTAGAGCGCTATGCGTTAAGTTATGCTCTGATACTCTCAAGACTGACAGGGCTGATGGTCATTGCACCATTTTTCGCTGGTTTCTCTCTTCCTCTTGAAATAATGGTCATACTTCTAATTGCTCTCGGTTACCTAACCCTTATGAACATCCCAATTCTGACAACTATAAACTTGCCACTGCCAACGATTGTTGGATCAGTGGCTTATAATTTTTTCATAGGTTTCATAATAGGACTGATAGCTTACACGATAGTAAGTTCCGTATATGTTGGAAGCGAAATATTCGGTATACAGTCAGGTTTCAACGTCAGCGGTTCGTTAGACCCAACCGTTGAGGAATCACCGATAACAAGTGAGTTCATATATCTTATCTCCATCTACATATTTGTCTCGCTTAAGGGGCATCTTGTGCTTTATGAAGCCCTCGTCAACTCATTTCAAAAGTTTCCGATACTCATTACCGACATACCGTTTAAAGAAATAAATAATCTATATTATAAAGTATTTATCGACACTTTCCTATTTTCACTACAAATAGCCCTCCCGCTGATAGGCTTGATGTTTCTTATCAACGTGTTGTTTGGTATACTTTCAAGGCTTGTGCCACAGATGAATGTCTTCATGGTTGCAATGCCAGCTTCCACGATGATTATGTTTCTTTTGATGGTGGTGATGATACCCGTATGGGTAGAGTTGATATCAAAGATGGTTTACAAAATGGAACCATATATAGCTCAGCTTCTTTCAAGATAAATCTCCAACTCTTTGCAGACCCAGATAAAACGGAAAAAGCAACCCCCAGAAAAAGACAAAAGGCGAGAGAAGAAGGTCAAGTCCCAATTTCCAGAGAGTTCATATCTGGACTTGGCTTCTTGTTCGTGTCGATAATTTTCCTTTTCGTTGGAAAAGCACTGCTATCTTCACTCATCGATGGTACAATTGCAACTTTTGAAATATCGGATTCAGACCTTAGGACTTTCGAAGATTTTCTACTGTACTCGGTTAAATCATTTACTCCAGCGTTTACTGCACTCGCACTGCTTATCTTTGCTGCTGCCATTTTTTCGGTCGTTATAGGGCTTTTACAGACGCGGTTCCTCTTCACACTGAAAACCATGAAATTCGACTTCAACAGACTAAATCCTATAAGTGGCTTAAAAAGAATGTTTTCTTTAAGGTCGCTTTTCGAACTTGCAAAAGCTATAGCGAAACTGCTCATCGTTGGATTTGTCGGATACAGCGTTCTAAAGGGAAACTTCGATAAAATTCTGCTTACCGTAGATTCGGACATCAACGATGGTGTTCTAATAATATGGGGTACGTTTACTGAGTTAATCATAAAATGCGCAATTGCATTGATAATAGTATCACTTGGTGATTACTTCTTTTCGAGATACGAGTACGAACAGAATATCAAAATGACTAAGCAAGAAGTAAAGGAAGAGTTCAAAGAGATTGAAGGTAACCCAGAAGTGAAAAGACGTCAACGCCAAATCATGATGCAGTATGCTATGCACAGAATGATGCAGGAAGTACCAGAAGCAAGTGTAGTGATAACGAACCCAACGCACTTCGCCTGCGCCCTGCGATACGATCCAGAGAAGGACTTCGCACCGGTGCTCGTTGCAAAAGGCGTGGACAAAGTCGCTCAGAGAATCATGCAAATCGCAAGAGAAAACGATGTTCCGATAGTTAGAAATCCCAAGCTGGCAAGAGAAATATACTACAACACTGAATTGGGAGAATCGGTACCAGAAAGGCTATACAAAGCCGTTGCAGAAGTTCTTGCTTATGTATACGCCTTGAGGGAAAAAAGAGAAACCTTGGGATAATTTTTGATTTTTTTATTTTGATGATATAATATCTTTGACTTTGCTTAGCTTTTTTGTTACCTTAAAGTTCAAGGCTTCCTCAAGGGGGGGAAGGAAGTGAAAATATACTTTGATCCTAACTTCATATTCACGGAGTTGCTTGATTACTACGCGCCAGTGATAGTTGATTTGAATGGAAGATTATATATCGACTTACATTCGTTCAACATAGTGAATCTTTTGGGACGAAAGCCAAGAAATATATATCAAGGCACATTGAAAGACTGGTTCTTTAACATTTATGAATATGACGAAGATATCAATCTTGATATTGAGAACCTTCTGCCATTTACTGCTGAGAATTTTGATAAGTTCAAGATCTCTAACACTCTTTCAATAGAGCATGTGAAATATACAAATGAATCTTCCAAATTTTTCTTAAAAGTTGAAAACTCGCTGAACAATCTTGAGTGTGTCGTGTCGCTTTCGAATGAATACTTAATAAAAAACATAGAAATATTTTCTGACAAATATTTCGAATTCGTTCTTCAAATATTAGTCGGTATTCTTATAAAAGAATTGCTTTCAAAACACAATATCTCCTCTACGTTCACTCACCCGTTTATTTTCTTGATTAACTTTGCCGGTTCCAAATATGAAGAAGCATATGAAATATTGCAACGCTTAAGGAAAATCAACGAGAACCTATCAGTAAAGATACAGATAATGTACGAATTTTTCAAGAAGGAGAAATTTCAGCTTGGCAAAATCATCGAAAATACAGAAATTGGAAGCTTTACAAGGACAATTTACAAATACGGCAATATAGAAGATTTAATAAATGATTTGACAGCTGTTTTAGATACTTTGATCAAACTGATGGATCTTATTTCACCAGAAAACGCTTGAATGAGTCCAAAAACTTGTAAGGTGGATACTTCATTGGCACCTCTATCTTGTTTTTTTCGAAAACAGCTTTTTTGTTAGAGAAAGTCTCGAATGAATACCTTCCGTGATATTTCCCTATTCCGCTCGTCTTTATTCCACCAAAAGGCAAATCATCTATTACAATATGGCTTATCGTATCGTTTATACTTACTCCCCCTGCTTTAATCTTTAAAAGCTCGTTTTTTACTTGCTCATCATCCGTGAAAATATACATCGCAAGTGGATACGGATTTTTGGATATAATATATTTCGCTTCATCAAGTGTATCTACCGTTATCACTGGCAAGATAGGACCGAATATTTCCTCGTTCATAATGCCTGAGTCAAATGGAGGGTTCAAAACTATCGTTGGTGATATGTACTTATTGTTCTCATCCACTTCTCCGCCGAGAACAATTCCATCTTTAAATTCTGATAACAACTTCGAGAGCCTTTGAATGTGTTTTTCGTTGATTATCCTTCCGTAGAATCTTGAATCTTTCGGATTTTCACCAAAAAAATTAGCTACCCATCTTCTGAATTCGGACAAAAATTCGTCTAAATACACTCTTTCAATTATAAGATAATCAGGCGCAATGCAAGTTTGCCCGCAGTTTATAAATTTGCCGTACGCTATCCTCTTTGCTACAAGCGAAATATCCTTTGTCTTGTACACAACCGTTGGACTTTTTCCGCCAAGCTCAAGTGTTACTGGCGTTAGTTGTTTTGAAGCATGTTCCATAACTATCTTTCCAACAGCAGGGCTTCCTGTAAAGAAAATATAGTCAAACGGAAGAGATAACAAGTATTGCGTTTCCTGGACTTCCCCGAGAACCGTAGTGGCATACCTCTCTTCAAAAACTTCTTGAGTTAACTTTTTTATCAGAGCAGATGTATGCACTGAGAATTCCGAAGGTTTTATTATTGTTTTGTTGCCAGAAGCGATTGCACCAACAAGTGGCATTATAGAGAGATGGAAAGGATAATTCCACGGCGAAATTATCAAAACAGTTCCGTATGGTTCGTAGTATACATAATACCTACCTTGCATCAAGAGACTGAACTTTCTCTTTGGTTTGGTGAGTCTTTTTAAGTTCTTAATGAAATAATTTATCTCGTTAATAACCATATATATTTCAGTTAAGAACGACTCATCTGCACTTTTGTGAATATCGTTCCAAAGTGCATCGCATATGTCCTTTTCGTTTGCTAATATCCACTCTTTCAGCTTCTTCAAAAACTCTATCCTCTCATCTACGGTTAGCTCCGGTTGGTTTTTGACATTCGAGAATATTCTATCTATATTCATGAGTCCATACCTCCAAAGATTTTATCTTAGCATCGCACTTATCCCTATTAAAATCTGTCCGGAAAAATATGTTGACAAAATGAGAAAGTCTCTCAAAGGAACACTTTTAACATATTTATCGTATGCAAGAATTGCATCTGAAACAAAAAACAACAAAGCACCCAAGAACGTTAACAGACTCATGTTCGAAGAAAAAGCCAGCATCGTGCTGATAGCAAGTACATAGACAAGCACAGGTATCTTATCTTTGCCGAGCTTGTTTTGTATGAAGAAGTAATACGCAATTCCTATACACAAGACAAAAGTTAATATCAAAGCATTTGGAAAACCACCGTTCGAACGAAACGAAAAAATATAGAACACATGCCCAACGAGAAAAGAGAGCATACCATATAGAAAGAATTTCTCAAATTCCATGAAGAAGTCTCCAAGAACCCCAAAAAGAATACCCAGACTCAACAGTAACCTCCAACCACTGTAGTTTCCGTTTTTGACAGACCAACTGACAACTGCTATGAACACACAGAAAGTTGTGAGTACCTTTGTTAAAATCGACAAGCTCCTCTTATCAATTTTTCGATTGCTTTTCAAAGCAGTTGTTATAACCCCAAACACTATCGAGATAATTATCAAAACCATAACCTATCCCCCCTTTTACTTTAAGAAATCAAAAAACAGGGGCTTTTCTGCCCCTGCTGTTGAAACTACTGCATTAGGATGCTTTCTGCATCAATTTCAGGTATTCGAAGTACGGTACGTAGTACTTCAGAACATCCCCTGCCTTTACATCTCCACTTATATTATTCCACCTCTTAAGTTCTTCAACTCTGACACCAAGTTTTGAAGCAATGCTTTCGAGCATATCGCCAGCACTAACTGTGTATTCCATTTCAACATAGGCGCCCCAGTTATTGTCGAGCGTTGATTCTATCTCCTTCTTTTCAAGCAGGTAGTTTGACATGAGCTCGGCCATTTCTATCAAGACTTCTTTAACAACAGGTTTATTAGTAAACATCGAATATCCGCCGCCACCACCGGCACGGTAGTTGTTGAGCACAACTTCATATTCGGCATCCATATCGACCGGTTTACCCTCAAACATTAGGTCAACGATTCTATCACCAACAGGTCTATTCAACACTATCTTGTAAGAGATGCCTTCCCAAATGTCATAGTTATATCTCTGAACCTTAGGTTCCACCCACGTTTTGTTCTCTTTCGCTAAACCGTTTTCGAAAACGAAATAATCAGCGCTTCTCTCGAGAGCTGCTTTAATGTCTGCACCTTTAACCTTGATTACTTTCAATGTGTTTGCATATATGTAAACAGCGTTTATATCCCTCAGCGTTACAGGACCAGCTTTCCAACCTTTTACATCGTTTGTGAAAAGAGCAGTCGAAGAAATCTTTGCCCCTGTGTAGTACATCTGTACTTTGTTGACGAACTCCATCAACGGATTATCCCAAAGTCTTGCTACAAATGGATCAAAGATGTAGAAATCTCCCTTAGCAGTTCCAACAGGTATATCGAGCCACCTTTGAGTCTTTTCTTCGTAATCCTTAGTGAGCTCAAGAATCTCTTGGTCAGCAGGATATTTTGAAGCATCGATTAGTTCTGGTTTTGAATCCTTTACTACCCACTTGCCTTCTTCGTTCTTTTCAAGTATCAAAGCAACCTTACCAACCATCCTTCCCCAGTTAGATGGCTGGACAACTGCAACATTTCCAATCTTCGTTGAAATAGTTCTGTGCTGGTGTCCGGTCAGAAGTACGTGTACTCCCTCAATCTCTGTTGCTAACGCGTACCCTTGATTTTCCCCAACGAGTGGTTCAGTTGGGTTACCTGTAGCCGGGTCTTTTTCTAAGCCACCATGATATGCAATCACAACCACATCAACTAAATCTTTAAAAGCCTCTACGTATTCCTTAGCTACCTGAACTGGATCCAAGAATTTCAATCCCTTTATGTTTCTCGGGTCTTCCCAATTTGGAATGTACTTTGTTGTAAGCCCAAGTATCAATACCTTAACGTCTCCGATCTCAACCAAGTGATATGGCATGAAATATGGAGTATCCTGCTCGTCTACAATATTTGCACTGAGGAATGGGAAGTCTGCTTCGCTGATAGCTTTGTTAAGAACATCTAATCCGTAATTAAATTCGTGATTTCCGAGCACACTCGCATTGAACTTTAAGTGGTTCATAGACAATACCATTGGGTTGACTGGCTCATTCTCAAAGCGTGCATGATAATAAGCCATAGGACTGCCCTGAATTAAATCACCTGTGTCGATTACTATGATATTCTCCTCCCCGTACTTCTCACGCTGTTCTTTAATTACCGACGCTACCTTCGCCAATCCCCAATTAGCAGGCTTGTTCGTCGCATAGTCCACAGGATAGATATAACCGTGCAAGTCACTTGTCTGAAGTATGACTATCTGCTTCGTTTCTGCAAAAATCAAGACAAGCAAAGCTAAACTGAGTACAACAGTAAATAACCTTCTCATCCTTCTCCCCCCTGTTATGGTGTGGAACTAATTCTCATTATTTATTATCTTTAGTGCTTCACTAAGCATATAATCACCTTCACCCTTTATGTACTGTATCCTTTTTTCCGTATCCATATCTATAGTAAAATCTGGCATCAAACCACTTTCGCCGTAATCTTCTGAGAAAATTGCTGTTGGAAACGAAAACGTGGTCATGAGATTATCATCGTACCTAAAATTAAGTTCTGTTGTGTGGTTTATTTTCATCAGAGTTGGCTCACCTATCGTTCTTGACTTCCGTAACTTTTTAAACGTATAGATAAAATCCAACGCAGCATTTGAAGTGTATCTATCAAACAAAATCCATACGTCTGCGTTTACAAATGGATCTCTCGGGATGAAAGTATGCTCAAATTCAAGTCTTATCAACTCACCAGTTGTTTGTGTAAACTCATATCCGTATTTTTCAAGCAGATCCATATTGTACGCTGTGTTGATTACCGAAATATATCTCTTAATGCTCACCTGCTTTGATAAGAAATGCTCATAAAGTTCTTTGAATATTGTAAAATCCCTACTCGAAACGCCACGTAAATCCAGTAACAAAAGCTTCAAATCTCTATTTTGAATAAAGGTATTATTAAGAAATTCTCTATACTTGTTGAACATAGTGCCTGATAGTTGGAAAGTTCCAAGCTTCAGAATACCAACATCGCCCTTGCGAGTGAATTCAAAAGGAACTCTTGAAGGCAAAGCTGGATACTGAGCACTCTCTCGCGGGTAGCTGAACGCAGTCAATGTTTTTACACTAACTTCATTCTCGCCATTTTCACTTCTCAACTTCACATTATATTCCTTCTGCTTGTAAAAGATGCCAACAACATCCTTTTTTTTATCAAGCAGTTCCGGTACCAGCTGAAAAAGGCTTGTCAGTTGTTGTTCCTTAACAAGATAATCTTCTCCGCTTGTGAAAACTATGAGCTCAGAAATTAGCTTATCTACGCTTTTACTGTTTATTTCAACGATTTCGTCCCCTGCCTTTACGCTTTCGACAGCACTTGAAGAGACTATTACTCTTCCGTCGATAACTACCACGGAAAATGGCAAGACGCTGTATACCGGCTCGACGGGAGGATACATCCTGAGGTTTTGATCGTTCAAAGTGCTCAATACCGGCTGGACATACTTAAACGCATCAATAGGAAGGCATTTTTTGGGCATCTTAGAGAGGCTTGATTCAAACAACTTCTTTGTGTTCTCTGCTAAAGCTTCTCTGTCTGTTCTTGGATATACTTTCCTAACCAAACTATTAACATCTTCAAACGCTTTCGCCACATCATCAATTAAAACAAGCCTATTTTGATACTTGTAGAATTCAATAATCCACGAAAGCAAAAACGTGATAACAATACCTGAAATAACAAAAATCAAGATAAGCTTAGTTCCCACCTTCAAGATACATCCCTCCACATAAAGAATTTAAATATTCGGCAATTTCTTAATATTTAATTATAGCACCTTGATTTTATCAAGCAAATAAGTAACAAAATTCACTGTAGCCTATAATTATATCTTATGCAAGGCAAACTTCAAAATGCATTCTATAAGGCAGTATCAGCTCTGCTTTGGCTTGTATGCTTCAAATTGCAGAAATACATGGATAATCAAGCATAATATCAAAAAACGTTTTTAATCTAATTCTTTTTACGTGATATCATTCACAATTTAACTTAACATTTTACCTTTCTATGGTATACTGGAATTGTAACGTGAATATTTTCACGTTTATTCAGAAAAAGAACATTGAACTAACAGAATACACTCTGAAACGGAGGTATGATAAATGGACTACTTACTGAGCAAAGAACAGATACTTGCAAGGGAGCTTTTTAGAGAATTTGCTGAGAAAGAGGTAAAACCTCTCGCACAGAAAGTAGACGAGAAAGAGTACTTTCCGATAGAAACTGTAAAGAAAATGGCAGAGATAGGTATGATGGGCATACCATTCCCAAAAGAAGTCGGTGGTGCAGGAGGAGATTATTTAACATACATAATTGCTGTTGAAGAACTTGCAAAACATTGTGCGACAACGGCGATAATCTTGTCTGCCCACACTTCCCTTTGCTGCTACCCGATTTATGCCTACGGAACACCAGTTCAAAAGGAGAAATACCTCAGACCTTTACTAAAAGGTGAGAAGATTGGAGCTTTTGCTTTAACTGAACCCAACGCGGGAAGCGATGCAGGGAATCAGCAAACAACGGCAAAATTAGTCGGAGAGTATTACATTCTGAATGGATCGAAAATATTCATAACCAACGGTGGAAAAGCTGACGTATTCATCGTCTTCGCAATGACGGATAAATCAAAGGGAACAAAAGGTATAAGTGCATTCATCGTTGAAAAGGGATTCGAAGGTTTCAAGATAGGCAAGGAAGAGCACAAGCTTGGAATCCGCGGTTCATCAACAACTGAACTGATATTTGAAGACTGCAAAGTACCGAAAGAGAATCTCCTTGGAAGCGAAGGTCAAGGTTTCAAGATTGCACTTAGTACGCTTGATGGTGGAAGGATTGGAGTTGGCGCACAAGCACTCGGCATAGCAGAAGGTGCAATCTCAGAAGTCCTGAAGTACGTTAAGGATAGAAAACAGTTTTCAAAACCGATTGGCACATTTCAGGGATTGCAGTGGTACATCGCAGACATGATAACAAAAACAGAGGCTGCTAAATTGCTTGTGTATAACGCAGCAATAAAGAAGGATAAAGGGCAACTGACAAGCGCCGATGCGGCTATGGCAAAGAAATACGCTTCCGATGTGGCTATGGAAATTACAACTCAGGCTGTCCAAATCTTCGGCGGTTACGGATATACAAGAGATTATCCTATCGAACGAATGATGAGAGATGCGAAGATCACTCAGATTTACGAAGGTACAAACGAAATCCAGAAGTTAGTGATCGCTGCTCAATACATTAAGTGATAGCTCAGAGGTGATTATGATGAGAATAATCGTATTCACAAAGCAAGTGCCTGATACAACCGAAGTAAAAGTTGACCCTGTGAAGGGAACTCTGATAAGAGACGGCGTGAAATCAATAATGAATCCAGAAGACAAGAATGCGCTTGAAGCCGCTTTGAGAATAAAGGATTCTATTGGAGCGAAAGTTACGGTAATTACGATGGGACCTCCGGCTGCTGAAGCTATTTTGCGAGAAAGCTATGCAATGGGTGCAGACGAAGCAATTTTGATAACAGACCCACTTTTTGCAGGCGCCGATACTTGGGTAACGAGTATGATTTTGGCAAGAGCAGCTCAAATTATAGGTTATGACCTCATACTGTGTGGAAGGCAGGCTATTGACGGAGATACCGCACAAGTTGGAATCGAGATCGCAGAGCACCTCGGCATACCAGCCATCGCTTACGCGACGGATATCAGGACAGAGAACGAAAAGATACTTGTTACTCGTGAACTTGAAAACGTGTATGAAGTAATATCTGTAAACACTCCGTGCTTAATTACATGCTCTAAAGAACTAAACATACCCAGATACATGCGGATATACAACATATTCGGTTGCTTCGATAAACCAATAACAGTCATGAACAATTCTGTTTTGAAATTCGACAAAATGGAAGTCGGGTTAGTGGGCTCGCCCACAAAGGTAAGAAGAACGTTCACAAAAGGTCCTAAAGAACAGGGCAATGTTGTCAATCTATCAGCACAAGAGTCGGCCGAAGTGCTTGTTTCAGCATTAAAACGACTTCACGTGATATGATGGCGCGAGAAAGAGGTGAACAAAATGATAATGGTTTTTTGTGAACAAAGAAATGGCGAGCTGTTAAACGTCGGGCTTGAGCTTATCGGAAAAGCGAGAGAGCTCGCTCGCTCACTTGACTGCGAAGTATCCGCAGTTGTATGCGGGCACAACGTGGGATACATAGGCAACAGGTTGATACAAAACGGAGCCGACAAAGTCTTCGTAATTGAGCATGAATTATTAGAAAAGTACACGCTCGATTTGTATACCGAATCCCTTTACCAACTCATATCCAACGAAAAGCCTGATATCTTACTGCTGGGCGCAACGAGTATCGGGAGAGAACTCGGTCCGAGGCTTGCAGCACGGTTAAAAACGGGACTTACCGCTGATTGTACACAATTAGAAATAGGCCAAGAAACAAAGCTTCTACTGATGACAAGACCTGCGTTTGGTGGAAACTTAATGGCAACGATAATATGTCCTGACAGAAGACCCCAGATGGCAACAATAAGACCTGGCATATTTCCATTACCATCTATGGACGCTAACAGAAAAGGTGAAACTATTCTCTTTAATCCGAAGATAACGAGAGAAGATTTAAGAGTTAGAGTGGAAAAAATTGTCCAGAAGATAAGGACTGTGAAAGATATTACTGCAGAAAAAATTATCGTTGCGGGTGGAAGAGGCATCGGTTCAAAGGAAAATTTTGAATTGCTTGAAGAACTTGCAGAACTACTCGGAGGCGTAGTTGCTGGCTCAAGAGCCGCCGTCGATGCCGGATGGTTACCAAAGGAACTCCAAGTTGGACAGACTGGAAAGGTTGTGAAACCAAAGCTTTATATAGCGGTGGGAATAAGCGGTGCTATCCAGCACGTTGCAGGAATGCAAGATAGTGAATACATAATCGCAATCAACAAAGATCCAGACGCACCTATAATGAAGATAGCAGACCTTGGTATCGTGGGAGATTGGAAAAGCGTTGTCAAAGCTCTGATAAAAGAGTTGAGAAATGAAAAAGGTATTTTGGAAGAAAAGATATCCTAATCCTTATGAGACAAAAAGCGGGAGACTTTCCCGCTTTTTTTTATTTTTCAATCAATAATTGCCCTTTCTCATTTTTTGTTTTAGCAGAGTACTTTGGCAAGAAGAGACTTCCAAACACTATAGCGCTCAAAAACATAGCAAAACCTTCAACAACTCCTAAATACTTCGCACCGATGTACTGAACAATGGTAGCACCAAGAACTGGAGATATTATTCTCATAAGGCTATCTACTGAATTAAAGATTCCAAGGGCTCCTCCAAGCTTATCTTTGCTCACTAATTTAGTAGCCATTGAACTAATAGAAACACCTAAAACGGCTGAAAATACGGAAAGTGGTGCAAGCAGTACTAGTAAAACTGGAATACTCTTCGCAAAGGAATACAGCACAAGAAAAGGTACCGCGAGGAATATACCATACCTTATCAAATCCGCTTCGGAGTACTTCTTAGTTAACTTCCCAATCAAGAACCCTTGTACGAAGACTATTATTACACCAACATACGCCAGTATGAAACTCGTTGTTGATACAGGCAGATTCAAGCGGCTGATAGCAAAGAGTGCAAATGTAGACTCAAACATTGTGAAACCGAGAGAATAGAAGAACTTCGTAAAAAGCAAGCTCGCCACAGCTGGTTGTGAAAATGTTTTCTTGAGCTCTTGAAACGTGAATGGTTTAGACTTTGAATCTCTGACAGGCTTTGAATCTGGCAGGAATAATAATATGTTGATTATGTTGATAAGTGACAAACCCGTTGCAAAAAACGCTGGTACGCGCATTCCCCACTGGCTTAAAAAACCTCCGAATGCCGGTCCAAAGATAAATCCAAGCCCAAAAGCAGCACCTATAAGCCCAAGGCTTTTCGTTCTCGATTTTTCGTCAGTAAAATCACCTATGTAACTTTGTGCAACCGTAATGTTCCCACCCGTCAGTCCGTCGAATAATCTTGAAAAAAATATCAAGCTCAATGACTTTGCAAAGCCTAAAATCAAGAGTGAAACGAACGTGCCACCAACACTTAGAAGTAGAGCCCTCTTTCTGCCGTATTTGTCTGATAACCTGCCTATCAAAGGAGAGGCAAAGATTTGACCCAGTGGATAAACAGACCCAAGTAGACCTATCATTAAAGCCGAAGCTCCGAATTCTTTCGCATAGTATGGTAGAAGTGGTATGATTAACCCGAAGCCAAGCATATCCGCCAAAACAATGAAAAACAAAGTTCTTAATACATTTCTCTCTTTACCCATGTCATCATCCTCCGATATTTCAGAATTAGTTACCTATTTTAGTATATTGTATCATATATTAGTTAAAATATAATCTTATATTATGTATAAATTAAATTCAAAGCACTCTCTTATACTGGAAAATGGTATAATGTGTATGAGTAAAACATTTAGGGAGGCTTTATATGAGCGTTTTAGCAATTGATTGTGGTACACAAAGTCTCAGAGCTATTGTATTTTCAGAACACGGTGAAATCCTTGCTGGAGAGAAAATCGAATTCGAACCGTACTACTCACTAAGCGCCGGTTGGGCTGAGCAATCGCCAGAGTTCTATTGGGAAACGCTGGCCAAGGCTGTGCAAAAGTTGAAAGAAAAATCACCGAGCGTTTTTAAAGATATTCAGGCTCTTAGCTTAACAACTCAACGCTCAACTGTTATCGTTGTTGACGAACATGGCAATCCACTTAGAGATGCGTTTGTCTGGCTTGATGAGAGAGAGGCGGAGGGCAAACCAAAGCTCTACCTACATGAAGTATTTGCATTTTGGCTGATAAAGAAACTTCCCACAGCTTATATGGCATATAGAAGAAGCAAGGCAAATTATATGAAACAAAAAGAAATAGAAACTTGGAAAAAGGTACACAAATATTTATTCTTATCTGGATACCTCACTTACAAGTTGACAGGTGACTTTGTTGATTCAACCGCGTCACAAGTTGGTTATGTTCCTTTTGATTACACAAATAAGGAATGGATAAAGAGTCCGTACCACTACAAATGGAGGCTCTTCGGTGTAGAAAAGGAAAAACTGCCAAGGCTTGTAGAACCGACACAAATCTTAGGGTACGTTACAAAACAAGCTTCTGAATTCACTGGGCTTAAAGAAGGATTGCCTGTTATAGCTTCAGGTGCAGACAAGCAGTGTGAAACCCTTGGAATTGGATGTTTCTCGCAGAATGTTGGAAGTATAAGTCTCGGGACAACCGCTACAATACAGACAACAACATCTAAATACATCGAAGTTATACCGTTTATCCCACCTTACCCATCGATAGTTCCTGAAAAGTACAATCCAGAAATTAGCGTTTTCAGAGGGTACTGGCTTGTCTCTTGGTTCAAGAAGGAATTCGCACACAGTGAAGTTCGCGAAGCAGAGGAACTCAACACCTTCTCTGAACAAATTTTGGACAAGTATCTTCAGAAAATTCCAGCCGGAAGTGATGGGCTGATAATATATCCTGCGTGGGCATCGGGACCTGAGAAACCGTTCTCTCGCGGTGCAGTCATAGGCTTTTCTGACAAGCACACTCGAATGCATCTTTACCGAGCGATAATAGAGGGAATAAACTACGCACTCTTGGAAGGAAAAGAAGCTATTGAAAGAAAAACTGGAACCAAGATTGAAAGAATAGGACTATCCGGCGGTGGTTCGAAAAGTAGGGAGGTCTGCCAGATAACAGCGAACATGATGGGAGTTCCGGTTTATAAAGTTCAGACAAACGAAACATCAGCACTTGGAGCTGCGATTTCTGCGTATGTTGGGATGGGTGTATATAATGATTTCGAAATAGCAGTCAAGAACATGGTAAGGATAAGTGAAGAGTTTCTACCTGATATGGATGAGCATGAGGTGTACAGGAACTATTACGACAGGGTCTATAAGAAAATTTGGGGAAAGATAAACAAGCTTTCCTTTGTACTCAACCATTTGCGAAAAAGCAAGGAAAGATAGCTTAGACAATGTTTAAATTTGTTTTATGATTTTTTTATTCAATATCCTACCTGATTTCTTGACATTGATAAGTAATTTTTGATATAATTCGTTTCATCCAAACCACACTTTCTAAGGGGGGAGAAGGGATGAAGAAGTTCTATCTTTTGGTCGCTGCTCTTTTAACGGTTTTTGTCTTATTCAGTTGTACCAACTCGTTTGAACCGAAGTTCGAACCAAGAGAGAAGTTTGATGTTTCTGAAAAGCTCGGTATTTCAGGAACTGAAGAAGACTTTGTGCCAGGCGAATACGTTGTCCAGTTTGAGCCGAGGGAGAACGCCATCAAAAGCTTAGCAAGCGTTGGCGCAGAAGTTGTAAGAACTTACAGTTTTGAGGATGTTCAAATCGTCACAGTGAAAACTGAACAACCAGAACTTTTATCTAATCTTCCAGGTGTTAAATCAGTAGATAAAAACTACATTTACAGAGCGCTTGCAACACCAAACGATACATACTACAGCTATCAATGGCACTATAACAATATCAAACTTCCACAAGCATGGGATATAATGAAATCCGCAAGTGTTGTTGTCGCTGTTATTGACACTGGAGTAAGCTTCACACATCCAGACCTTCAAGGTATATTTGTTTCCGGCTACGACTTTGTTGACAGTGACACAAATCCAACAGACCCATCACAAGATGTAAGCCACGGTACACACTGTATAGGTACTGTTGCAGCCCTTACAAACAACAGTTTGGGTGTTGCTGGTGTAAACTGGGGTGGATACGGAATAAAGATAATGCCAATAAGAGTGCTTGGTGCTGATGGTAGCGGAACACTCGACAACGTTGCAGCTGGTATAAGATGGGCTGTTGACAATGGAGCAAAAATCGTTAGCATGAGCCTTGGTGGTGGCGGAGCACAAGTGCTTATGGATGCGGTTAAGTACGCCTACAGCAAGAACGTAACTTTAATATGTGCAGCTGGTAACGAAAATAGATCAAGTCTGTCTTACCCGGCAGCCTACGTCGAAACAATAGCAGTCGGTGCGACGAGGTATGATAACAGGAGAGCACCATATTCAAATTACAACTATACAAGATACTATGATCCATATAGAAAAGCTTATGTAACCCACTATCTCGACATTGTAGCCCCCGGTGGAGACACGAGTGTTGACCAAAACGGCGACGGTTACGCAGATGGTGTTTTGAGCACAACATGGACACCGACAAATGGCAATACCTATATGTTCTTGCAGGGAACTTCTATGGCAACGCCACACGTTTCCGCTCTTGCAGCAATGCTGTATGCAAGAGGATACACAACACCAGAAGCAATAAGGAGTAGGTTGATTAGAACAGCTTACAAGATACCGGGCTACACGTACAACTCAAGTGGTTGGAATAAATATGTAGGATACGGACTAATCGATGCGTATAAAGCACTCACGTATTAATTAACTCAAACACAAAACAAGGGGAGTAACTTGCAATTGCTCCCCTTTTATTTTTCAGACTCATTTTGATTGTTAGAATGATTGTTTTGCAGTTTAGCAGCTTTAATTTTCTTGAATTCTTCGTGCTCACTCTTTAGCTCTTCTATTAGGTCTTGAACTTTCCAAGTCAGGCTCGTTGGCGTGGTGCTTGCGAATATCAGTTCTTCACCTTGAAAATTTTCTTTTACTACCCTCATAAGCTGCAAAATCTCTGGCTTTTCAAATCCATGCATGATTATTATCTTTTCGCTCTTCTCAGACATACTCTCTCCTCCGCTTTTCAAAGAAATTATGAATAATTGGTCAAGATAATTCTAATGGAAAAAGAATATAGTGTCAATCTATTAAATTTATGTGTTATAATATTTTACAAAGTATAATTTCAAACGGAGGTTGTAATGAGATATTTGATATTCGCAGCATTCATTGTTATATCTATTCTGTACTATATTTCTGGCAGAGATAGAATACTGAGAAGAACAAACGGGCTTAAAGACAGAAAAGAAATCGCTGAAAAAAAAGTTTCAGTGATAATTCCAGCAAGGAACGAAGAAGAGAACCTCAAAAAGCTCCTTCCGTTGGTCTGCTCTCAGCAGTTCCCTGCGCACGAAATCATAGTCGTTGATGATAACTCTACCGACAAAACTTCAGAAATCGCTACATCTTTTGAGGAAGTAAAGTTGGTAAAACTAAAAGAAGACCCACCAGATGGCTGGGTCGGAAAGTCTTGGGCACTGTGGAATGGTTTTCTAAACTCTTCTGGAGATTATCTTCTATTCTTGGATGCAGATGTTGAACCTTCAGACAAGTTAATTGAGTACCTTTCGGTTCAACGTGCTTACCACGGGGGGCTAATATCCGTATGGCCTTATCAAAGGCTCGAGAAATTTTATGAGCACCTCACTTTACCATTCAACTTGCTTGTAATATACGCGAGTAACACTTTGGGTTTTCCTGGGAAGATTGCAAGAGGCTCTTTTGGTCCTGTTGTCTTTACTTCAAGAGAAGACTACGAAAAGACTGGAGGCCACAGCACTATAAGAGACGGGATTTTGGAAGATATAAAATTAGCCAAGTTATACGCTAAACACGGCATAAAAGTGACGAATTTCCTTGGCGATGGTTTAGTCCAATTTAGGATGTATCCTAACGGGATAAAACAGCTACTCGAAGGTTTTTCAAAAAATATGTCTTCGGGAGCAATAACTGGTGGTACTTTTGCATTCTTATTAGCACTTATATGGATGGCTGGAATTTATACTTCTATACAAAATATCACCAGTATATTCCTTGAGACGAACAACATTTTAGATGTACTGATTAAAACAGCTAACTATCTCATCGTCGCGCTATTTATTCGCTTGCTATCCAAAGATACTGGACAGTACAGAATCTACGATGCATTATTCTACCCAATCCATTATATTTTCTTCTTAATAGTTTTCTTTTATTCTTTGTATCTAACGTTGCTTAAGAAACAGGTCTACTGGCGAGGAAGGAAATTAAAGGTATGACTTTCTACTGGTTCGCCCTAATAGTTTTGCAATTTATATCCGGATCCATAATGTATTCGCATATATTTGCCAAAATTCTCGGGATTGACTTGCGCAAGGTGCGTGATGGAAATCCTGGTTCGACAAACTTGTGGC
Organism: Fervidobacterium gondwanense DSM 13020; assembly: GCF_900143265.1. Lineage (NCBI taxonomy): Bacteria > Thermotogati > Thermotogota > Thermotogae > Thermotogales > Fervidobacteriaceae > Fervidobacterium > Fervidobacterium gondwanense. Next base: position 91,925 of record NZ_FRDJ01000004.1, read on the forward strand.
GTGCCGCCGGATGGAAATGGGGGTTCTTAGCCCTTGCTCTTGATTATTTCAAGGGCGTGCTCCCACTTGCAATTTTTGCTTGGAATACAGAACTGAAAATTAGCCCTTACATTGTCAGCTTAGCCGCATTAGCTGGTATTGCAGGTCACGCTTTTTCACCTCTGCTCCGTTTTAATGGTGGAAAGGCGATAGCAACGACATTCGGCGCTTGGTCAGTTTTGACAAGGTGGGAAGGTCCGACAGTGCTCGGCATTACATTCACATTGTTCTCCATAGCGAACAAATTAATGAAAAGGAAAGGAACAACACCTGAAACAGATGCTCTGCGGGTTTTTGTAGGATTCTTTTTCCTTTTGCTTTACACCTTATGGAAATCACTTAACGGTTCTCCGGAACTGATTTTACTGTACGTAGGTAATTTACTAATCATCGCTTACAAACACAGAAGGGAAATAACAAAATTGGTAAAAGGCAGGTGCAAGGCATGAGAAGGGCTTTAGCAATCATACTGCTTGTGTTAATCTCCTCTGTGCTATCTTCAGCAAACAGCGTTGAATTTTACGAAAAAACATTTCAACAAGCGCGTTCTTTGAAAAACGAAGCGCAACTCTCTAAACTAATCAAGGACCTTGAAAACTTGATTTACGGAAGTAATAATCCAGATAAAGAAGAATTCAATGAGAAGGAACTGGAAAAAGTCAAGGTAATACTATCTGAAACCTACTTTGAATATTCAGAAATATTATTAGAGAGGCAAAAGAAAGAGGAACTTCTGAGAAAATCGCTCGAGCTTTCTGAAGACATACTTAAATTCAACCAGCAAAATGGCAGAGCGTACTACGTAGCGAGCATGTGCTCTGCAAGGCTTATTGATTTTGTTAATGTATTTGGAAAGCTAAACCTTTTGAATAAATTCGACGCATACATAGATAATGCAATTAGATATTCGAACGATTATATTTACAAAGGTCTATCATTCATGGCAAAAGCAGTGCGGTACATGTCAGCTCCCTGGCCCTTTGGAGATACTAAAAAGGCTTTGGAGAATTTTAAAGAAGCAGAGAAGTACATAGGTGATTACTCTGGTGTACACTTGTACCTTGCCGAAATTTATCTCAAGCTCGGGGATAAAAAATCTGCGGAAAATTCCCTAAGAATGGTTTTAAATCTACAACCACACCCTTACTTTTTAGTCCAACACGAAACGAACGTTAAAGTTGCTCAACAAATACTTCAAAACTTAAAGTAAGGAGGAGTCTTATGCGCTATCTATTTTGGTTATCGGTGGTTGCTTGGTGGATAATGGATTTCTACGTGCTTGTGCTGAGAAAAGGTTCATACTCTAAGATACTTGACAAGAAGAGCAAACTTGTAGTTGTAGTACTGATTTTAATTGGTGTTATTTTAGCTGTCGCTCCAGAAAACTTCAGAACCGTTTGGCGAACAAGAGAATTCGGGGCGTTTCAGATATTTGGTACGTTCACCGTTCTGTTCGGAGTAATCATTCGACTCTTGGCAATATTGAACCTTGGCGAACATTTCTCTGGTGACATAGTAATCGGACCAGAGAAGAAACTTGTTCAAAGGGGGCTATATAAGAAAATTAGACATCCAAGTTACACTGGCGAGATTATTTCGTTCATTGGGCTTGGCCTTGTTTTTCAACATATTCCGTCTTCAATCTTTATCTCCGTATTCCCTTTCTTGGCGTTCTTGTATAGAGCAATACTAGAAGAAAAGAATTTGCACAGGGAATTTGGAGATGAGTTCATTGAATACAAAAAGCGAACGAGGATGTTTATATGAGGGCAAGGGGGAGTATCTGTGATTAAGAATCAATGGTACGTTATAATGTCATCACATGAAGTGAGAAAAGGGCACTTGGTTGGCGTTACAAGATTCGGAGAAAAACTTGCTATATGGAGAGACAACGATGGTGCTGTGCATTGTATATCTGATATTTGCTGCCACAGAGGAGCATCCATATCGCACGGAAAATTGCTCCACGAAGGGCACGTCGCAATGTGTCCATTTCATGGTTTCGAATACGACCCAACGGGCAGAGTAATCGCTATTCCTGCATATGGAAGAAAGACACCTGTCCCTGAAAACTTCAAAGTTAAGTCTTACAAAGTATATGAAACTGCAGACTTTATATGGCTATGGTACGGTGATGGAGAACCAACGAGTAACCCAAAGTATTTTGACGATATTGACGAAAGCTTATCTTACAGCGAATTTAGCGAAGTGTGGAACGTACACTACAGCAGAGCAATTGAAAACCAATTGGACCCAATACACGTGCCTTTTGTCCATTACAACACCATCGGGCGCGGAAATCGAACAGTTTCCGACGGACCTATCGTTAAATGGATTAGCGATACGATGTTCTATTTTTACGTATTCAACAGAATAGACGACGGAACGCCAGCTAAAAAACCTGAAGAACTCGATATCAACGAGGCAAGTAGAGTGTATTTAGAATTTAAATTTCCAAACATATGGCAAAATCATATAGACGAGAAAATCAGAGTTACCGCTGAATTTGTGCCAATAGACGATGAACACACTCGAATTTACTTACGCTTTTATGTTGGGTTTACAGGAATAAAACCTATCGATAAGCTCATAGCCATATTAGGTACACCTTTCAACAAAAAGGTCCTCCACCAAGACAAGGCAGTTGTTGAAACACAGCTGCCAAAGAAGAGCGAACTTAGAATGGGAGAAAACCTCGTTCAAGGCGACGCACCGATTTTGGAGTACAGAAAAAAGAGAGAGGAATTGAAAATGCTTAATAACAAATGAAAAATGAGAGGGAGATTTTATATGGAAAGAATTGAAAGAACTGAAAACCAGGGGTATACCATAACTTCCTTAGAACAACTTTTGCAACTATGGACTAAAACGTACAATAGCGAAGGTAAGCCGGATTGGTCTCATTTATTGCCTTATTATGATGAAAACATACACTTTCGAGACACCGTGCAAGAAATACACGGCATAGAAGAGTTCAAAAAGATGGTTGAGAGGCTCACGAAAAGGTCTCAGGAACTGCACATGAACATACTCAACGCAGTTATGGATGGAAATATCATCTTCGTTGAATGGGATATGATAATAAACTTCAGAAAGACGAAAACATCGGTAGTCCACGGTGCTAGTAGGTTGGTCATTGGCGGGAATGGAAAGATAGTAGACCAGAGGGATTATTACGACCTCTGGGGTGATATATTCGACAACATACCAGGCTTTGGAAAGCTGTACCGAAAATTCATGAAGAGGGTGTTCGGATGAGCAATGCGTTCAAAAGCTGTTCTGTAAAGAAATATTGGTTCAAGTATAAATGGAACATAGTATTTGAAATGATAAAGAACATGAGCAAGAAACCTGATATATGTAATGACTCTTTCGACGGGAAGACCGTTGTAATAACGGGTGCAACATCTGGAATTGGATATGAAACAGCCAAGAAATACGCCTCTATGGGTGCCAGAATAATATCGGTAAATAGAAGCAAAGAAAAGTCAGAAAGATTGTGTTACGAACTGAAAGAGAAATACGAAGCTGAATGTTATTACATTTTAGCAGATCTGAGCAAGATAGCTGACATCAGAAGAGTTGGGTATGAGCTATCAACATTGGATGAAAAAATAGATGTTCTAATTCACAACGCAGGTTTGTACACAAATAAGAGGACAATAACGGACGATGGTTTGGAATTGAACTTCGTAGTTCACTACTTAGCACCATTTTTGATTAACCAAATGATACTCGAAAAGCTCAAGAAGGATAAAAACTCTCGAATAATTTTTGTAAGTTCAGAGGCGTATAGATTCGCTGCTTGGGGCATATGCCTTGACGATTTGCTTTGGGAAAAACACAGGTATTCAGGCTTAAAAGCATACGGTTCAGCAAAATTGGCTCAAATCTTGAGCATGCATGTATTTTCGAAAATGGTAAAAGGTCATGGAATAATGGTGAACGCAATGCATCCAGGGTTTGTTAAGACAAATACGGGCTCCGAAAATGGTCCTATTTATAAATTCTTCAAGAAAAACATCTTAGACAGGCTATCCCAAGAACCGACAATTTCAGCCGAAGCGCTTTACTATCTCGGTGCATCTAAAGATTTAGATGGTATAACAGATAAATTCTTCCATTTAACGACCATCGAAGAACTGACACCACCAGCAAAAGACTTAGAACTTGCAAAAGCTCTGTGGAATAAAACAGAACAGATCATTCGAAATCTGGGAATAGACATGGGGGTAAGAGTATGAAGAGAGTAGTTATCGCAGGCGGAGGAATCGCTGGTTTAACTGCTGCCGTATACCTCGCACGGAAAGGATTTAACGTCAAGCTTTTTGAGAAGAACGAAAAGTGCGGTGGACTCGTTAACACGTTTGATTACAACGGATTTAAATTCGAAGGAGGTGCCCGCGCACTTGTTAATGCAGGTGTCATAACCCCCATGGTTGAAGATTTAGAGCTTGACGTTGAATTATTGAAAAATCCTGTTTCAATAGGTATCGAAGACAGAATTATGACAGTCAACGGTGAGAAGAGTTTACTAGAATATGCAGAGCTTCTCAAAAGTAAGTATCCTGAATCTCAGGACGACATACAGAGGCTAATTGAAACCGAAAGGAAAATTCTTGAACACATGAAAGTATTATACGGCATAGATAATCCGCTTTTCTCTTTCAATAAGATAAGAGAAGAAGGAAAACTTATGCAGATGATGGGAAGGTATTTTTTGTGGTTTTTCAAATTTCTCGGAACAGTTAGAGAGATTAACGCTCTGAAAGAACCTGTAGAAGAATACTCAAGCAGAATCATCAGGAATAACTCTTTAAGAGATATAGTCATTCAACATTTCTTCAGAGGTACGCCTTCGTTCTTTGCTCTTAGCTATTTCTACTTGTTCAACGACTATCTGTACCCAAAAGGCGGTGTTGGTAAATTTCCTGAGGCTTTAGTTAATAAGATTACCGAATTTGGTGGAGAGATACTTACTAACAACCAAATCGTCAAAGTAATTCCCGGAAATAACACTGCCGTAGATGAAAAAGGAAACGAACACCGGTATGATTTCTTAATTTGGGCAACTGATTTGAAGGCATTTTACAAATCACTCGACACGCAGGGGATAAACGGACATGCACTCAAAAAGCTGGAAGACGAAAAACAAAAAGTTCTTTCAGCACGCGGTGCAGAATCGGTTATAACCTTTTACTTTGGTGTCGACGAACCGGTTGAAACTTTTGGCAAGATATCAACTGGGCACTTCTTCTACACACCTTCAAGACAAGGTCTTGGCGAAACTAATCGCTCAAGAGTAAAACATATCGTAGAAAATTACGAAAAACTGAGCAAAGAAGAAATTCTGCAGTGGTTAGAAGAATTCATCAAATTCAACACGTATGAAATATCGATACCGGCTCTGCGAGACAAATCGATGGCACCGGATGGTAAGACCGGATTAATTGTAAGCATGCTAATCGACTATGATATAGTGAAAAGGATAAATGACGAGGGTTGGTACGAAGAATTTAAACAAAAGACTGAAGAGCTCATAACCGATAACCTTGCCAGCACAATATATTCATTTTTGAAAAACAAGATACTCTTCAGATTTACGTCCACGCCTTTGACAATAGAACGAATGTACGGAACGTCAGAAGGCTCTATAGTTGGATGGTCTTTCGAAAGCGAATTGCCAGTTCCTTCCGGAATATTCAGCATGACAACTTCAGTTAAAACGCCTATCGAAAACATATACAAAGCTGGAAAATGGGCTTACGCACCAGCTGGCGTTCCAACCGCGATAATCACAGGTAAACTCGCATCTGATGTGATAATAAAGAATTCAAACAAATAGCAGAACTGCGAATCTAATATCCACGAGGCAACTCCCCAAATCGGGGAGTTTTTTGCTTTATTATTAACCTAAAAGTTACAGAAAAGATACTTCATAGTGTTACAAGCGGTGTTATACTATTAGGGTGTTATATAAAACTATAACAATATAAAACATGCAGAGGGTCTTTGAAAAATGAATCTCAAATTTGCAGAGGGTATTGAATATTATACTGGAGGTGGTATTATGGGCGATTTCAAAAGGCGTCTGTTATTAATACTTGCTGTCTTAACACTCGGTACAATTGGCTTTTTAACCCCTTACGTCCCGTTGAAAGTAGTTTTTGTTTTCTTTGCAATAGCGTGCACTGGATACATAGTAAAAGAGTATACAGGAAAATGGATAGAATTCTTGATTTTATCCGTCTTACTATTCCTTATACCTATGGCGAATGTAGAAACGTTTCGCTATATGGCTGAAACTAAAGATAGCAATGTCTTTGTAAACACCGTTGAAAACATCATCGAATCGTTTACAGGCAGCGAAGGTTCTAAGATATATTATCATCCAGACACAAAGGTTGAATCGAGAGAAAATGTAGTTATAGATGTTGATGGCGGGGTTGATATAGTCGTTGGCAAAGGAAATATTATTGAATTTCCCAGTCAGTTAAAAACATCGGTTAAAAATGGTACTCTGGAGATAAAGGGGGGGACAAAGAATTCAATTTATAAAGTGCTTGTCGGGGGAGACATGATACGAAGCCTGGAAATTTCATCCCTCAGTGTAAAGCTCAAGAGTGAGCTGGAAAATAGCTTAGAACACCTGTCAATAGATTCAGTTGACACGAAACTTTCGGGAAGCATCAAGTCGGATTATGCTGAGTTCGATTCAACCGGATTTGACCTCGACGGCAATATTTCAGTCAATGAACTTGTTATAAATAGCGTAGGAGTTAACATTAATGGAAACGTATCCTCCAACAGAATTAATATAGACTCTGTCGGCTTGAACCTAAACATTGTCCTATCTAATTGTTCATTGTTTGAGGCTTTTACAACAGGTGCGAACGGAAAGATAACTTATGCAGGCGGAAAGAATTTGAGACTTAGCATCAACAGCACCGGTGGGAAGATAATATTTAAGAACGATTCAGATAGTTCAGTCTCAATACAAGCCGAAGGAGTAAAGGTCGTGAGAGAATGAGCACTCAATACATGAATTTCCAAAAAGTTGACAAGCACAGCGGAATTCCTGCGTACTTGCAGATAGTGAATCAAATAAAGGCAAAGATTCTTTTGGGAGACTTGAAGGTAGGCATGCAATTACCTACCGTGAGGGAACTTGAAAAGATATTTGATGTGAATATAAATACAGTATTGAAAGCTTTCGAAAGATTGAAACTTGAAGGACTTGTCCAATCAGAACAAGGCATCGGGTACTTCATATCAGGTAACGTAGATGTTAGCGTAGACGTGCTGAACGACGTCTATGAACTCGTGAGAACAATAAAGAAGAAAGGGCTCGATTTGCTCACGGCTTTAAAGATAATTGAGGAGGTGTGGAAGAATGTCTAAGATTTTAAACAATTACTATTTCTTGCAGTTCGACGAGTACTTGCACAAGCAATTAAAAGAGAAATTCGGCACTTTAGTAATCTTTTTTGTACTTATGCTCTATCCTGGAAGTGGTAACAAAACCTTCGGTGCGTTCTTTATTATAATATTTTCAATCCTGTCCGATATAAAGAACAAACGCTTAGATTTGTTAACCTTCTTGCCTTACTCAAGAAAAAACATATTTTGGTTTGAGTTTGCGTTTACCTCGCTCTTGATATTGCTATCATTCTTCATTGGTCTACCATATTACAGAAGTTTCCAAAATTTCTTAGTAGATATCGCAACTGCAATGATTTTCTACTCAGCATATTACGGACTATCAATTGCCCTAACATGCGGATTGAAGATAGACCCTTACGGGAGCATATTCTTAGTACTTTTGGTCGATGCAATCCTCAGTTCCTTAGGTAAAGAAGGGGTAAAACATCTTTACAATCCTTACAAATTAATAAGCCCGCTAAGACAGGGAAACATGTTGCTTTCGTTTGTGTTCGCAGTTATTTGTATTTATCTCGGTTATATTGCTTTCAGCAAGAAAGGAGCTGATTAATATGGAAGAAAGAGCATACTTGAATTTTTCTGATATTTCTCAAGATTTGCCCCTGCTTTCAGTGAGGAATCTGAGCAAGAGATTCGGGAACAAGCAAGTTCTTGCTGATATAAACTTCACTGTAGATAGGGGAAGTATCTTCGCACTGATTGGTCCAAATGGAGCAGGAAAAACAACAACGATAAGATCGATTCTAAATTCAATAGAACCTGACGGAGGAAAAATCGAACTTTATGGAAGCAAAATAGACTCTTTTGCAAAACAAAACATCGCCACACTTTCAGAAGACAGGACCGTATTTAGAAATTTCACAGCACTTGACTACGAAAAGCTCTACTCTGCTCTTTATCCAAAGTGGGACAGTCAAGTTTTCAGAGGATTTTTGTCGAAGTACGGATTTGATTTGTCACAAAAAGTCGAAACGTACTCGATAGGTATGAAAACACTCTTCTTCGTCATTCTCTGTCTCTCAACAAATGCCGATTTGCTCATATTAGACGAACCAACGCAACACCTCGACCCAACAGTCAGATACGAAGTTATGAGGCTTATAAGAGACTACATAACGGCTGATAGGGCATGTATAATTTCATCGCACGAGATGTTTGAACTGGAAGAATACGCAACTGAATTTGCGATAATAAACTCAGGAAAGGTTATTTACAGTGACTCCATCGACAGTGCAAAAGAAAAGCACAGAGTGATAAAGCCGGAAAACTCAATACCGGGTGCGGAAATTATAGGCTTGGTTGGTGACGAGGTGTTAGTGAGAACTAACGGAGAAGTTGAATATGAAGTAGGAAGATTTCCAAGACTGCATGAGATAGTTGTTGCTTATCTTTCAAGAAAATAGAATAAAAGCGGCTCAGAAGAGCCGCTTTGCTTTTTTATGTATCAGCTTATCGTTTTCCTTCTGCAAGTGTGTTCAAATCGAGTTTTATTCCAGGTCCCATTGTTGTTGCTACGACTGCTTTCTTAATGAAGTGACCCTTAACACCTGCTGGTCTCAATGCGAGTACCTGTTCGTACGCCGATTTGATGTTTTCTCTTAATTTTTCTACATCGAAAGAAACCTTTCCAACTGGGAAGTGGAGATTTCCTGTCTTGTCTGTTCTGACCTCAACTTTACCCTTCTTGAATTCGGAAACTGCTGCCGCAACGTCGTCAGTAACTGTTCCGCTCTTTGGGTTTGGCATTAAGCCTCTTGGACCCAAAACCTTACCGAGCTTACCAATTACCTTCATCATGTCTGGTGTTGCGATTGCAACATCGAAATCGAAGAAACCTTCGTTAGCTATTTTGTCTGCAAGTTCTTCTGCACCAACGTAGTCCGCTCCGGCGTTCTTTGCTTCTTCTGCCTTGTCTCCTTTTGCGAAAACAAGGACTCTGACCGTCTTACCCGTGCCATTTGGAAGGGTTATTGTGCTTCTGATGTTTTGTTCGCTCTTTCTGTAGTCGATATTCGTCTTAAGGTGGAATTCAACTGTTTCATCGAACTTCGCTGTCCCTGTCTTCTTTAAAAGTTCTACCGCTTCTTCGAGCGTGTAGCTCTTTTCAGGATCTATTAACTTTCTCAATTCGCTGTATCTTTTGGAGTGCTTAGGCATCTTTTCGCCTCCTCCCTTCCGCTTCAGTCTACGACTTCCAGACCCATGCTGCGAGCTGTTCCTTCGATAATCTTCATCGCAGCCTCAAGGTCGTTGGCGTTCAAGTCTACCATCTTGAGTTCAGCTATTTCCTTAATCTGTTGCTTCGTCACTTTTCCAGCTACTTTCCTCTTTGGCTCGGAAGAACCAGAGTTGATCTTTGCTGCTCTCTTCAAGAGGAAGCTGGCAGGAGGAGTCTTTGTTATGAACGTGAATGACCTGTCATCGTAGACAGTAACGATTACAGGGATAAGCAAACCTGCCTTATCTGCTGTAACTGCGTTGAACTTCTTACAGAATTCCATCAAGTTAACTCCTCTTTGACCCAATGCAGGACCTACTGGAGGAGCTGGTGTTGCTTTTCCGGCTTCAAGTACGAGTCGTACTTGTGCTACTACCTTCTTTGCCATACAACTTACCTCCCTTTTGTGGTATTTTCGGGCTTACGCCCTCCCACTGTGCACAAGAGTGCACAAAATCTATTTTTTATATTTTCTCCACTTCACTTACATGTACCGATACTGGTGTTTCCCTACCAAAGATCGTTATCATTACCTTCAGTTCCTGCTTTTCTTCGTCAACTTCTTTAACAACTCCGACAAAGCCCTCGAATGGACCGGTGACAATCTTCACAGAATCGCCTTGTTGTACTTCCAATTCCACCTTCGTTACTTTTGCAGCTTCAGCTTGATGTACTTCTTCAAGTCCAGCCAATCTCTTTATGTAATGGACTTCCTGCGGTTTCAATGGCAACGGTCTACCACCAGCGGAAACAAATCCCATTACAAACGGTGTTCCTCTGACGAATTCCCATGTATGATCATTCATTATCATCTCTACAAACAAGTATCCTGGATAGAGTTTCCTCTTCTTTGTCTTCTGGACGATAATTTCTCTTCTTGTCGGGTAATCGACTATAGCAACTCTTCCAGTACTCTTAGAAAATATCTTTCTGCCCTCAGCTAACGTTTGCCCCGCTTTCACCTGCACGCCTTTCTTGCATGCTGCGGAATTAAATACATCACCGTGTATTACATACGCATCTTCGTCACCAAGTATTGTTCTGACAACGACCTTCTTAACCTTTTCATTTATAACAACCTTACCATCTATATCACAAATATATTCATCGCTCGATGCTAAGAACGTTCCCTGAAAAACGTTGGCTCCTACTCTTAATCCCGAAACTGGCTTTGCAGATTCTGGAATAACGTAAGTCTTTGAAAATTTCTTATCAGTTGTTTCAATAACAATCCTTCTTGCGTTTATCACTTCGGCGATCGTGCCATCTCTCCTAACCTTTATCGCTGGTTCTTCGGCAAGAAGAGCTCCTTTTTCAACGTCCTTACCATTGCTCACGTGAAGTTTTGCTTCGTGAGAAATGATATGCCTCTCCAGAGACTTGCTCGACGTGTCGATAACTATTTCTTCCAACACGACTACATTCGGGATAATAGACTCATAACCTTGAGCTTTAATTTTAGCATCAAGGTTCTCTTTAACCCTATTTTCATACCCGGTAATGGTATGAATTATGTACCATTCCTTTTTCATTATTATTCACCTCAGAATCTTTGAAGCAGAGCACCAAGCGTACCAGAGAAGAGAAGGTCAACTAAGAATAGATAAAGTGCGGAGACTCCTAAAATAAACAAAACTACTCCTGTAGATGTCAGGAGTTCTTCTCTGTTGGGCCAAGTTGTCTTCTTCGCTTCAGCTTTAACTTCTCCAAAGAACTTCTTCAACTTTTCCATACCTTATCTCCCCCGAAATGTTTTGCGTTTCAAAGTTATCATTCTTACAACTATAAATAAAATTTGGCAGGGGCGGCAGGACTTGAACCCGCAACACCCGATTTTGGAGACCGGTGCTCTGCCAGTTGAGCTACGCCCCTGCAAAAAAAGCTCATTTATTCAAACAGATTAAACCTTCGTTTCGTTATGGAATGTGTGTTTGTTGCACTTCGGGCAGTATTTCTTAAGTCTGAGTTTATCCTTCTTGCTCTTTTCTTTTGTTGTGTAGTAATTTCTTGTCCCGCATTCTTCACACTTGAGACCTATTTGAACTCTCATCGTTATCCAGCCTCCTATAAAAAAATATCTGGTGGTGAGGGAAGGATTTGAACCTTCGAAGGCATTCTGCCAGCGGATTTACAGTCCGCCCCCTTTGGCCACTCGGGCACCTCACCACACATCCGTGGTCTGGAGCCAACGGAGGGACTTGAACCCTCAACCTGCTGATTACAAGTCAGCCGCTCTAGCCGGTTGAGCTACGTTGGCTCGCTCATGCGATAGTTATTATAACCGATGCGTGGTATTTTGTCAACGTTTCAAATCTGTTTATCTACGTTACAAATTTTCACAGACCTTTCAAAGACCAATCTTGAATTTTCACAGCCGAAGTATATGATACCATAAAAGTTCTTTATTTCAAGTACCTATTTAATATTATATATTACTCGTAAACAATCTCCCAAGTGAATTCGGGAACTGCCTTCTTCATCATCGCTGATACTCCGCAGTATTTCTCTTGTGAAAGATTGATAGCTTTCTCAACTTGTTCTTTTGGTGGTTCACCGTTGAATTTGAATATGTACTTCAAGTGGAGCTTTGTATAAACCTTGGGATGGTCCTGCGTCTGTTCGTAGTCTATCTCCATTCTGAAGCTCTCCATTTGGTCTATAACTCTCATTTTTCTAAGCAATGACACAACATCCATTCCTGTACAACCCATTAATGAATACAGCATGAGTTCTTTCGGTCTTGGTCCTGCATCATGACCGCCGACGGAAGGATCCGCATCGATCACAAGATCATGTCCTGAAAGAGTTTTTGAATAAAAGAGCATCCCCGAATAATAATCCATTCTCGCTGTTGCCATTAGTGTACACCTCCACACCTAATTTTCAGACTTTCATTTTGCCAAGTATTATCAACACACCGAGTATTATCATAAAAGCTCCGCCGATGTATTTGACCCACTTTTCCCACGCAGATTTGCCAAATCCCATCGTCAGCGCTTTTGAAATTCCAGCACCAATCGTGAGGAACGGAATAGAAATTCCAAGAGAGTATATGAACAACAGCCATATACCTTTTATAACATTCTGTTGCGATGCGATAAGCAATATCGAAGCAAGTATTGGGCTGCTACACGGTATCCACACAAATCCAATTGCTCCACCAAGAATTAGTCCACCTACGAATCCAGCATTCTTGAATTTCCAAACGTTCGCTTTCATACCCTTGAAAAGCTGCATCTCAGCTACGTACAATATTCCAAATATTATTATACCTATACCTATTATTTTTTCCAAAATACCAGAGTACTTAGCCAAGAACCCGCCTATAAACGAAGACAACCCGCCAAGAAGGCTGAATATCACTGAAAAACCCAAGAAAAATCCTAATAGTCTCTGCGCCCTCTTTTGTCCACCGAGAACTATTCCAATGAATCCGGGAATTAGCGGTAAAACACACGGGCTGAAGAACGAAAGAAAACCATGTGCTAAAGCCAACCAGACACTTACGTCCGTAGGTGTGAGTGAAATCATATTATCACCTCAAAGAGCAATTATTTTGAGGAAACAAGAAGTACCCTTATAACGCCCATACCGTTAAGCTTTTTCGCAACATCTGAGTTCGTAGTTACGTACAACGTGTTTATATCAACTTTGCTCGGCACTGCGTCAACGCTTTGTGCATTTTTGTCGTATTTCAAAACATAGTCTGCATCTTCTTTCTTGACGTTTACTATCGTAGGTTTGCCTTTGTAATCATCATTTTTCTTCGAATACTCTTCAAAACTACCTTTGTAGTTCTCATCAACAACCTTCACAATGAACCGCAAAGCTTTCAAGAAATCCGGTGCTGGCATGAAACCAGGAACTTGTGTCACCTGTCCTTGGTCTTTCAGAAACACAAATGTCGGTGTGCCTCTAACGGCAAATCCTCCGAAGAGCTGGTCGTTCGTGTAAGTTTTCCCCAAAAAGGTAGTTTTGTAAGAACCCGGTTCGATTTTGACAAATATGTAGTTCCCTCGTAGAATCTCTTGAACATCTTTGTTTGGAAGTACTTCTTTCTCAAAAAGCTTACAGTAGTAGCACGATGGAGAGGAAAAATTAATTAAAAGAAGCTTCTTCTCTATCATTGAAAGCCTGTGAGCTATGCCCAAATCTGTGAATGTGTGTTCGTAGCCGAAAGAAAGAGTAGTAAAGATAGATAGAACTATTAAGAGTAATTTGATAGTCTTTACCATAAGATCATTCCCTTCCAACTTTGAGATTTTTAACTTTGAACCTTTTCATGAAAAGCTTAGAGAAAAACCTCAAGATAGGACAGCTCAATTTCATATTTTCACCCCTCTTTGCCAAAGTTCTCGTCTGTGAAAAATAACACGGAAGGCAAAAGCCTTCCGTATTCATATTTCGATTAGCTAATTCCAAGAATTCTGTCGATTCTTGCCTTGTCAAATCCAACGATTATCTGGTTTCCTATTTCGATGACGGGAACGCCCATCTGTCCGGATTTTCTAACCATTTCCTCTGCGCCTCTTCTGTCTTTGGAAACGTCTACTTCAGTGTATGGGATTCCAAGTTGTTTGAAATAATCTTTCGCCCTTCTGCACCACGGACACGTGGGCGTTGTGTAAATCTTTACCCTGTATGTTGGCATATCGACACCTCCTCCTTAATTCCTCATTCTATTGAATTAGAAGTATTTCTTTGCTGCATGCTCAACAGCTATAGCCCCATCAGCAGCTGCGGTAACTATCTGTCTTAATCCTTTAATCCTTATATCTCCAACTGCGTATATTCCAGGAACGTTCGTTTCCATATTTTCATCAGTAATAATGTATCCGTAGTCGTTCATATCTACTAAACCTTTGAACGCTTCTGTTTGTGGAACAAGACCAACGTAGATGAACACACCATCAGCTTTTATAACGCTTTCCTCTTTTGTCTCGTTGTTTACAATGACTACTTCTTCAACCTTGTTTGAGCCTCTGATTTCTTTAACGATGTGGTTTGTTATTACCTTAATCTTTGGATTGCTCAGAACTCTGTCCTGTAGGACCTTTGCAGCAGTCAATTTTGGCAGATTCTGGACCATCGTTATGCTGTTAACAATCTTAGAAAGGAAGTGTGATTCATCACACGCACTGTCTCCACCGCCAACAACGACAACATCCTTATCTTTGAATAAATATCCATCGCAAGCTGCACAGTAAGTAACGCCTCTGCCTCTGAATTCAGATTCTCCAGGGACGCCAAGCTTCCTTGGCTGTGTACCTGTTGCGATTATTACAACCTTTGCCTTAACCTTGTTTCCATCGTCTAATTCAACAACTTTGTATTCTCCATCAATATACACTTTTTGCGCAAATGCATAGTGGAACTCTGCTCCGAAGTGCTTTGCATGGTCTGCAAATTTCTGTCCAAGAGCTTGACCTTCGATGCTTATCTCGCCGGGCCAGTTTTCAACAACGTGTGTCTGTGTTACTGCTCCACCTTCAATAGCTTTTTCAACTACCAGAGCAGTCAGTCCTGCTCTGCGTGCATATATTGCGGCTGTCAAACCAGCTGGTCCTCCACCGATGATTACTATATCGTAGTATTCCTTCAAAGAACCTCCAAGGCTTCCCAAGTCGAATTCAAATCCGCTCATGCTTAACCCTCCTTTAAGACAAATTTTTCACATTGTCATCTTCTAAAAGCTCAGGGCACAGTGATGTGCCCTGAGTGCAAAAGACTTATTAGTTGATTATTTTGCAATCGTTGTAAATTACTCTGCAAGGTCAAGTACTTGCTGTAAGAACTGTGGTTCCGGATATGCACCTATGAAGAACTTGTCCGGATTCCTGTTGACTGCTATGTGAGGTACAGATGAAACTCCAAACTGTTCGCTCATGTCAAAGAATTCATTCGCTTCAACAACTTCAGCTGTTACCATGTCACTTGCGAGTGCCATGTTGTGAGCAGTGAGTGCTGCCCTTGGACAGTATGGACATGTTGGCGTTACAAATACACTTATCTTAACTGGCTTGTCGAGTGACTGAAGCTTTGCAACCGTCTCTGGAGAAAGCTGTGGTTTTGCACCATTTCCAAATGTGATGATATCTTGAATTAACGTTCCAAATTCGTGACCAGAAGGAATCCCGTAGAATCGAACGCCTCTGTCCTTTCCATCATCAAGGGTGAGTATCAATGCTGGCGCATATTCAACGTTGTATTCTTTACCCTTTTCGCTATTCTTGTGGTACTTTTCAACTACGATCTTATCCGAAAGTTCTGCAACTTCGTCTAACAACTGGCTTTCAAGATCACAGTACTCACAATTCTCCTCGTGGAAGAATATAAGCTTCACGTTGTTCTTCAATTCCTTCCCAAACAATTCAACCAAATACTTCTTATCCTTTTCTGCTAATAAACCCATCTAAAAACACCTCCACTTTCGTTTTACACTCCTATTATACCCCATGTTTAAAGACTTAGGATTAACTAATTGTAAAAATTAGACAAATTTTGTCTATTTTTATTCTACACCACCCATACACTTTTGTCAACCCTTCACACTATCCGTTCAACCATTCAATCACAGCTCTTGTTACATCTTCCTTCTCCACATCGTTGCTCAGCACGTGTCCAGATTTTTCGAAAATCAACAATTTCCTTCTTTCTGACCTTATGTTGTTGTAAATGAATTCAGCAGCTGATAGAGGAACGGTATTATCGTTTCTTGCAGCTACAACCAACGTGTCACTCGTTATTTCTTTGACAGTTTTCCTGGAAAGTTTCATCAATTTGTACAACTCGGCTGCTTGTTTGGGCCAGTTGAATGACCAGTACTCTCTTTTAAGATATTCGAGGTCTGGATCACTATATACATCGTTGTTCTCTCGTATCATCTTTTCTTTAAATAAAGCCAACAAAGGTGTCAATTTTATTCTGCTATCGCTTGTATGTGTTGCTGCTGCCAAGGTGACAAGTTTCTTCGGTCTCAGATGAGAAGCTAAGATCAGTGCTATTACACCACCCATTGATAAGCCAACGATGTACACTTCGCTACATAGTGCTTTGAGATCATAATACGCATCGTGTGCTCTTCTCAGCCAGTCATGTCTCGTGGTGGTTAGAAAATCAGCACCACACGTGCCGTGTCCTGGCAATCTTGGAACAGATACCGTGAAGCCGGCCCTATTGATTTCATATGCCATGTATTCATAATCATGCGGTGAACCTGTAAAGCCGTGGATTAGAAGTACCCCCTTATCACCTCCGTGTAAAAACACTGGAAGCGACTTTCTTACAGTTTTCGTATCGACAAAGCCAAATTCCATATTCTTTCCCCCTTGTTCATTCTCAACCAAAATTACATGCTAAACAATTATACCACAGAATACTTCGCTCAAAGATTAAGCCCTGTATTTGTTAAAGGGCAAACTTAAAATGAAGCCAGCAAAAAGCGAGAGTACAATCGTTGGACCAGGTGGCGTATCAAAATAGTATGCTGATATGTAACCAGCAAACGAAAACACTATGCTAAAAATCTCAGATTTTCTTATAGCATCTCCAAAAGAGTTGGCAAACTGCTTTGCAAATACTCCTGGCAAAACCAAAAACGCTCCCATGACTATGACACCCGCTAACTTTAGCGAAGAGACAACAACCATCGATATTGAGAAAAGCACTATTAACTTGAGGATTTTGGTCTTGATGCCATAAAACTCCGCCATTTTCTCATCGGCAATCCAGTAGGCTATTTCATATTTATTAAGCAGTATAACTGGCGTAACAATCGCCAGAATTATCGCTATCAACAAGACATCGCTTTTTGAGATGAGCAATAGATTGCCAAACAAATAAGCAGTAACATCAGTGGTGTATCGTGGAGACTTGGAAAAGACTATAACACCAATCGCCATAAACACCGGAAGCAACATACCAATCGCTGTGCTTTCCGCAATAACTTCCTTCTTACTTATCACATACACAAGGTATGCAAAAACTAAAGTAGCGAGGACTGAACCTAAGAATATGTTGAATTCCATCAAAACAGCGAATGCAACGCCAGCAAAGATTGCATGGGCTAATCCATCACCAATGAATTCCATGCGCTTGTAGACTATAACAGGCGAGACAAGTCCCGTGAGAAAAGCTACAAGAAAAGAGGCTGTCAGAGAATACCTAAGGAATTCGAAACTTGCTAAGTCAGTAAGAAAGGACATATTCACTGCCCCTTTCCTTTGGAAGAAGATTCGTCTTCTCCGACGTGATGAATGTGTTCGACCTCATAATGCTTGTCTGCCCTGAGCCAAATGTCGAATTCTCCGAACATTTTCTTCACATCTTCGGGGCTAATATTATTTGTTGGTCCATGGCAGTGTAGTGTTTTGTTCAAGCACATAACCGTTGAACACTTTTCGAATACCATACCAATATCGTGGCTGACCATAAGAATAGTGATTCCCTTTTCTTCCCTAAGTTCGTTCAAAAGCTCGTAGAATCTTGCTTTACCAAGTTCATCAACACCAGATTCAGGTTCATCTAATATAAGGATATCCGGTTCCGAGAGCAATGCACGAGCCAACATTGCCCTCTGGTATTCCCCACCAGAAAGCTTACCTACAAGCTTTTTAGAATACCCTTCAAGCCCAACCCTCTTAAGAACTTCTTCTACTTTGCCTTCGCATTTCTTATCTCTTCGAATAGCGATTCTTACGAAATCGTACACACTCATCGGAAGTTCCCTGTTGAACTGCGAAAGCTGTGGCACATAACCAACTTTGCCATTAACTACCACTTCACCATCAAAAGGTATAAACCCAAGGATTGCTTTTACAAGCGTAGACTTTCCAGCACCGTTTGGACCGATTATGCCGGCAAATTCACCGCGATTCAATTCAAAAGAAACATTTTTCAGGATATCCACTTCTCCAAATTTTACTGAAAGATTCTTGACTCTTATCACTATCTGCTTATTTTCCATCGAGCGCCTCCTTGATTGATACATAAGCACTTTCAAAAAGTTCAGTAATACTCTTAGCCTTTGCGCCGATTGGATCTAAGATTTTGTAATTCCTCTTCAGTTCCTTGGAAATTGTTTCGATGCCCGATTTGTTGAATTGCGGTCCAACGAAAATGCCTATTAATTTGTTCTTCTTTGCTTCTTCAACGATTTCTTTTATATGCTTTGCTGATGGTTGCTTCCCATGTCCTTCTTCAACGGACAAAATATCTATGTTGTATCTCTTAAATAGATAGAAATAAGAAGGGTGGTCCAGAATGACAACAGCATTTTTTCTACCTGATAAGAGTTTATCAAACTTGGAAGAAATATTCGTAAGAGAAGTGATAATTTCCTTTGTGTGAATTTTGTATCTCTCAGCATTTCTTGCATCTTTTTTTGAAAGCTCGTCCCTGATTTTCGGCACAATGTACTTTGCCAGAAACTCGGGCGACAGCCATACATGTGGGTTGTAACCTTCTTCATATTCCTCTCCATGTTCATCTTCAACATGCACTTCGTCTTTTGAAAGCTTATCCTTTGGTATGTACTCTCCAAGATAAACAACACTTTTGTAATTCTTCAGATAAGCATTGTCCAGTCCCAAGCCATTGGCAAATATTATATCTGCTTTCGCTAAAAGTTTGACATCACTAACAGACGGACTGAAAGTGTGCGGATCTGAGCCTGGCTTTATTAAAAGACTTACACTAACCCCGCTAACATCCTTAACCATATCTTTAACTATCAAATAATATGGATTTATAGTAGCGACTATGTTCAATGCGAATGCTGAACCAAAAAACATAACTACTGTAACAGCACATATCAAGAGCTTTTTGAAATCCATACAAACACCTCCGAGATGGTCTATTCTAATTTTTCCCGACACTCTTGGCAAAGTCCAGAGAAAAGAATAAAGTGCTCTTCTATCTCAAAACCGTAGCGCTTTGAAATCTCTCTTTCATAATCTTCCATGTAGCAATCTTCGATTGGGAACAATCTTCCACATTTCGAACACCTGAAAAAGTGCCTGTGTGTTGCGGCTGAATAATAGTATGTGAATTCCCCAAGAGAGAAGCTCTTTATATATCCGTTCTTCGATAAATAATCAAGAGCACGGTAAACAGTTGTAAGGCTCATACCAGGAAGAGCCCGGCTTACCTCATATGCCGTCAAAGGAACTGATGAATTCATTATCTCATTGAAAACCTTCTCTTTATTCTTTGTCATCCGAACCATCTTTCGAAACACACCTTCCTTAGCATTCTTCTAAAGTTCTTTGCAAAAACATGCAAATGATTTTCATTTCCAAACATATTATACGCCCCTTGTGTGTTTTAGTCAATATCCAAGTTTGGACATATCCTAATATACTTAGGGTTACCAAATTTCTATCTTGACAACCTTTTCACATATGATAGGATATAAATGTAATTGAGACTCAGTCTCAAAAGCATAAAGAATACAAAGAAGAAGGAGGAAGAACAGACTATGAAGTTTAGGAGCTTGTTTTTGGTACTGAGCTTTTTACTTTTGGCTGGAACTGTTCTTTTAGCAAATGGCGTGGTGAACGTCTATACTGACAGACATTATGAAACTGACGATGCTATTTTCAAGCTATTCGAGCAATCGACAAACATTAAAGTTAACGTGCTTAAAATTGGTTCTGATGAATTAGTTCAGCGACTTAAACTTGAAGGCAAGAATACGCAAGCTGACCTTATCATCGTTGCGGATGTTGGAAGGTTATATTCAGCAAAAGAAGAAGGTTTGCTCCAGCCTGTGAAGAGTGAATTTCTAAATCGTGTAATTCCAGAAAAGTTCCGCGACGTTGATAACTATTGGTTCGCACTTACGAAAAGAGCAAGGGTTATAGTCTATTCAAAAGAGCGAGTAAATCCATCTGAGATAAAAACATATCAGGATTTGGCGAACCCAAAGTGGAAGGGTAAGATTCTTGTTAGAACATCAGCACATGTTTATAACCGCTCGCTTCTTGCTTCTCTAATTGCTTTGCACGGTGAAGATTATGCTCGCGACTGGGCTTCAAAGATAGTTTCTAATCTGGCTCGCGAACCGAAAGGAAATGACAGAGATCAGATAAAAGCTATCGCCGCTGGTGTTGGTGACATCGCTATCGTTAACAGCTATTATGTAGGGCTCATGATTAATTCAAGCGACCCAGAAGAACGTTCAGCTGTGAGCAAGATTGGAGTTATATTCCCGAATCCTACACATGTTAATATCAGTGGTATGGGATTAGTAAGGTATGCAAAGAATCACCACAACGCTATCAAGTTAATGGAATTCCTCCTATCGCCCAAAGTTCAAAAGATGTATGCAGATGCAAATTATGAATTCCCAATTAATCCAGAGGTTGAGCCGGGAGAGTTGTTGAAATCTTGGGGAACATTCACAGAGCAAAACATAAGGCTTTCCAGAATAGGTGAACTTGGCAGCAAGGCAGCAATGATATTCAATATAGTTGGATGGAAATAATCTGAGTAATCTTTACCGCAGGTAATACTATATTACTGCCTGCGATCTATTTTTGACTCAAAGAGGGTGATTTTCTGGGTAAATTAAGACAAAGCTTTCTTAATTACTGGAGCCTTCTAAGCCTTACTGCTATTGTCTTTATACTTCTGCCTAACGTGGCTGTATTTTTTGGTAGTGTAAACAATATCAGCCCTTACTGGGAGCACATCAAGAGTTACCTTTTAAAAGACCACATCAAGAACACTGTTGTTATGCTGCTGTTCACCGGAATATTTTCATCTGTAATCGGCGTTACGGCGGCATGGTTTGTGGTCCGCTACGACTTTCCACTGAGGAACTTCTTTTCGTGGGCACTTGTCTTGCCCCTGGCTTTCCCACCATACGTAGGGGCTTATACTTACAGCAATTTGCTTAGTTACACAGGACCTGTTCAGCTGTTTTTGAGAAGTCTCGGAATTCAAGTCAATCAAGAGTACTTCGATATTATGAATATCAAAGGTGCAATATTCATCTACACAGTTTTCCTATTTCCTTATGTATATCTTATCGCAAGATCTTTTATCCAAAAAGAATCTGGTTCACTGATTGAAGTCTCAAGAACGCTCGGGAAAAATGCATGGGAGATTTTCTTTAAAGTCGTTTTGCCAATATCGCGTGGTCCAATAATTGCCGGAGTTAGCCTCGTGCTCATGGAAGTTTTGAACGACTATGGCGTGGTAAAGTACTTTGGGATTCAGACACTCAGCACAACTATTTTCACAGCATGGTTCAACATGGGCGATCTGACAGCAGCTAAAAAAGTAGCTTCCACGCTCATGGTTTTCGTATTCGTATTATTATTCATAGAGAGGTTTTCGAGAAGAAGGAAAAGATATGAATACACGACAACGAAAGTAAAGCCTCTAAACCGTGAAAAGCTTGGTGGTCTCAAAGGTGTCTTGGTCAGTCTCTTCGCCTTTGCCATATTTTCAATCGGCTTTCTAATTCCACTAATACAGATAATCTATTCGGCTTCTTTCTCACTCAATTTACTACTTAATTCAGAACTTATTGTTTTTGTCCTTAATTCGTTGAAGATAGCCATCACTGCAACAATTGTTATTGTAGTCTTTTCTCTGATTATCGCGAATACCGTCAGAATAGCAACAAACGGTTTCATTAAATCGTATAGGGAATTGGCGACTTTTGGATATTCCGTACCCGGTGCTGTTGTGGCTATCGGAATTTTGTATGTAATCTTCTCTCTAAATAACGTGTTATTTAACGGCAACGCCGGTTTCTTGCTCAGTTCAACGACGGTAATTCTTTTATTTGCGTACCTGATAAGATTTCTCGCAGTTGGTTACAGCTCGATAGAAGCTGGTTTTCAAAAGATTGGCAAGTCTTTTTTTGAAGCTTCAAGAACGCTCGGGCACGGTGTGACTGCCACGTTTTTCAAGGTTGACTTGCCAATGCTTAGGCCAGCTGTCGTAAGTGCTATACTCCTTGTCATGCTTGAAATCTTTAAAGAACTGCCGCTAACATTAATCCTCAGGCCATTCAACTTTGAAACGCTCGCAACAAAGATCTATCAGTACACTTCCGACGAAATGCTCCCTGAGGCATCTGTTTTGTCTTTAATACTCGTTCTTATTTGTACTGCAGGAGTTTATTTAGTAACTCATCTGAACACAAAAGAGGTGAAGTGAATGTTCTTAGAAATCAAAGATTTATATTTTCGCTATAGAAATTCGAAAGATTACGCTCTCAAGAACGTAAATTTCAGCGTAGAAGAAGGAGAAATTATATGCATCTTAGGCGAGAGTGGAAGCGGAAAGAGCACTCTTCTTCGTTTAATCTCCGGACTGGAAATACCACAGCAAGGTAGCATTAGAATTGCAGGAAAAACAATGGTAGATGACGTGACGTTCGTTCCACCTGAAAAGAGAAATGTCGGATTTGTGTTTCAAGATTACGTACTTTTCCCACACCTTAATGTATCGCAAAATATACTCTTCGGTGTTCGTGAAAAAGATAAGTCAAAAAGAGAAGAGATTCTTTATAGAATATTGAAAATGCTGAAAATTGAGGAATTAAGAGATAGATATCCGTACCAGCTCAGCGGCGGGCAACAGCAGAGAGTGGCACTCGCACGTGCATTAGCGATGGACCCGTCTATGGTATTGTTAGATGAGCCTTTTAGCAATCTCGATGCGACCCTTCAAGAAAGCATACGACGAGAAATTAAAGATATAATCAAATCAACTGGAAAAACCTGCATCTTTGTCTCTCATGACAAAGAAGACGCTATAGAGCTAGCCGACAAGATTGCAATTATACATAAGGGCGAAATAATCTTCTACGCAGTGAATTCTGTTTTTCGTTCTTCAATTCTAAACCAAGAGATACCTGCTCATCTCGCATAACTCTCTGCCAGCTTTCGAAACATAGCCGTTCTTATGTTTTCTCGAAATACATTTCACCCCTTGACACTTTAAAGAGCATATGATATTATTCTTATCGGCACGTCTTGCCAAAGACGAATAGGTGACCTGGTAGCTCAGCAGGTAGAGCACCTGACTTTTAATCAGGGGGTCGCGGGTTCGAATCCCGCCCGGGTCACCAGAGAGGTGCGAGAGTGGCGGAATTGGCAGACGCGCTGGACTTAGAATCCAGTGGGACTGATAATCCCGTGAGGGTTCAAATCCCTCCTCTCGCACCAGGTAGAAGGTTAACGAGCGGGTGTAGCTCAGCGGTAGAGCACTTGCTTGCCAAGCAAGGGGTCGCGGGTTCGAAACCCGTCACCCGCTCCAGATTTTAGAAATTCCGTGCGAGCGCACAAGCGCTCTTTTTTTATCGAAATTCTTTGAATGTTTTGAACGAAAATCACTTCAAAAAGGCTTCTTGACGAATTTTTCATCTCGTGGTATAATATATAGCGATCGCGATAAAAATCCAAATCTATGCCGAGGTGGCGGAATTGGCAGACGCACATGGTTGAGGGCCATGCGGTCATTGGGACCGTGCGGGTTCAAATCCCGCCCTCGGCACCAAAATAATAGACGCGCCCTATCAAGGGCGTTATTTTTTCAATACATCTGTATCCATTTGTCTTAAACGATTCTTGCTTTAAAATAGTCTAATTATATTGGAAAGAAAGTCATTGACAATTTAATATTGGGGGCGAACGGTTTCGACGGGGGTAAGTCTTCGTTGGAAGCGAGCCGAGGTTGCCTGCTGTCCGCGTTAAAAAACGGCAGGAAAAAGTTAAGTGCCAACGAATACGTTCCTCTCGCTGCCTAATTAACAGGTAGCCGTCCGCTACAGAGTCTGGCCAGTGCTCTGTAGTTGGGCGTGACCCAACTGGCCAGGTAGTTCGGATGCGCCTCACGTCTGAAACTACCTTACTCAGTGAGGCTGGTTAGTTAGTAGCCTGTCTGTGGGCGACTAACTGGCGAGATCCAAATCACAGACTGCGCTCGGAGATGCCAACGTGGATTTACTTTCGGACGCGGGTTCGATTCCCGCCGCCTCCACCAGATAGAAAAGCCCTGAGAAATCAGGGCTTTTTCTTTAATCCGGTGACGTAGTATACCTGTAATCAGTTCGGTTCTATATACTAAGTGAAACAATTGCTTTTTTGTGCTGGTTTACAAAAGTATTAGATGATTTTCTTCTTCATTGATATTCTTTGATCATTTAGTCATGGGGATGCTTTAATGGATGTGACTGTTAGACCTATAAGGTTAGAAGACGTATCTTTCTCAGTGAATTGCGGACTATGGATGGTACAAGGGAGACAACACTCGGTATTAAGAGTGAAATGATAACAAAATCCGAAGAGTATATAAGGGATTTGGGACCAAACGACCATGTGTTTGTGGCAAGGATAACAGAAAACGGAGAAAAGAAAGTAGTTGGATTTATTGGACTTCATGTGAACACAAACCCGAGACAAGGACACTCTGCACGCCTCGGCATTGCAGTTCACAAGGATTACAAGGGTAGAGGAATAGGTAGAGCATTATCAAATGAAATCTTAGACTTGGCAGATAATTGGTCGAGACTACTAAGAATCAAACTTGTGGTTTTTGTTGATAACGAGAGAGCCATAAAACTTTATGAATCCTTAGGATTTCAAATAGAGGGAATAAAGAAATACGCTGCAGTTAAAGAGGGAAAGTATGCGGACATCTATATAATGGCGAGATACAACTTGTGACTCACTAGAATAATTGATAGTTCTTTAATTAATAAGAGTTCTGTTCTCAATAAAAATCATTACATATAGTTCTAAAAGCCCTGATTTCTCAGGGCTTTTGCTTTTTTGTTATATGTCAAAATCGATTGACAACTCGCAAATACAAGGTATACCATTATATAAGCAAGTTTCTTTGAGTATTGAAAAATTACAAATATATCAATAGACCACACGATTGAGGAGGCAGGTATCGTGGGAAGGAAGAAAGTAGATATCAAGAAACTGCTACAGTCTATGACATTAAAAGAAAAAATAGGACAGTTGGTGCAATTAGCACCATTCCTTTTCAAAGATAGTGCTAAAGGTATAGTAACAGGTCCTATGGAATGGCTCGGAATTAAGGATTCTGATGTGTGGAACGCTGGTTCTGTGTTGGGAACAGCGGGAGCTGAAGAAACAATAGAAATACAGAAGATGTACTTAGAAAGAAACCAAAAGAAAATCCCCCTTATGTTCATGGCTGACATCATCCACGGATACAGGACGATATTCCCTATTCCACTGGCGCTTGGCTGTACTTGGGATGAGAAGTTAGTTGAGAAAGCAGCAAGGGTATCTGCGATAGAAGCTTCAGCAGGTGGTGTGCACGTAACGTTCTCACCTATGGTTGACCTCGTCAGAGATCCAAGATGGGGAAGAGTTATGGAGTCGACAGGAGAAGATCCATATTTGAACAGCGTTATGGCACGTGCATTTGTGAGAGGTTACCAAGGAGATGATATTTCAAAAGAAGGAAACATCGCATCCTGTGTAAAGCACTTTGCAGCGTACGGAGCGGTGGAAGGTGGAAGAGAGTACAATACCGTTGATATCTCTGAAAGGATGCTTAGGGAATTTTACCTGCCTGCATATAAGGCAGCTATCGATGAAGGGTGCAAGATGGTTATGACTTCATTCAACACCGTCAACAGCATACCTTCATCAGGCAACAAGTGGCTCTTGAGAGGCATTTTGAGAGGCGAATGGGGATTTGACGGCGTAACTATATCCGACTGGGGTGCGATAAAGGAACTTATTCCTCACGGAGTTGCAGAGGACGAAAAGGAAGCTGCCGAGAAGGCTATAAAAGCTGGCGCTGATATAGACATGATGACAGGATGCTATGCTAAGAATTTGGAGAAGTTAGTCAAAGAAGGGAAAGTAGACGAAAAACTCATCGATGAAGCTGTCTACAGGATACTAAAACTCAAGGAAGAGCTTGGCTTGTTTGAAAATCCATTCAAAGGCGCAGACAAAGAAAAGGAAAAACAAATTGTCTTATGTGATGAACATAGAAGGATTGCACGCGAAGTGGCAGCGGCATCAGTTGTTCTGCTGAAAAACCAAGATGTTTTACCATTTGATAAAAACATCAGAAAATTGGCTATAATAGGTCCTTATTCCGATGAACACGCTATCTTAGGTCCTTGGTCCTGGCAGGGAAAATGGGAAGAATCCGTCTCGTTGAAAGAAGGAATCGCCAACAAGATAGGCGAAAGCAAAGTCTTAGTTGCAAAGGGCTGTGAAATCGAAGGCGAGAGTGATTCGCAGTTCAAGAAATCGCTCAGACAAGCTTTGAAAGCAGCAAACGAAGCCGATATAATAGTCCTCGCACTTGGTGAGCATTATGACATGAGCGGAGAAGCAAGGAGCAGAGCGTTTATAACTTTGCCAGGAAGGCAAGAGGAATTGGCAAGAGAAATTATAAAACTTGGAAAGCCCACAGTTGTTGTACTCTTCAACGGAAGGCCATTAGAGATTAGAGAGCTGTACAACATTGCACCCGCAATCCTCGAAGCATGGTTCCCGGGCACAGAAGGTGGAAATGCAATCGCAGACATATTGTTCGGCGACAAAAACCCTTCAGCCAAGTTAACTATGAGTTTCCCATACACAGTTGGTCAGATACCAGTGTATTACAACCATTTCAATACAGGAAGGCCAAAACCAAGCGAAGATAGCACAGAAAGATTCTGCTCGCACTACATAGACATACCCAACGCACCTTTATTACCTTTCGGATTTGGGCTAAGCTATACGGAATTTAAATACTCAAAGGTTAAGTTAGACAAGAAAGTCTTAACTCAGGACAGTGTAATCAAAGCAAGTGTAAAAGTCAAGAACGTCGGAAGATATCCTGGAGATGAAATAGTCCAACTTTACATAAGGGACATGGTAGCAAGTGTTGTCAGGCCGGTTAAAGAATTGAAAGGGTTTAAAAAGATACATTTGGAAGTAGGAGAAGAAAAGGAAGTCGTGTTTGAGATAAGGGAAGAAATGCTCAGATTCCATAACGAGAATATGGAATATGTATCGGAAAAAGGCAAATTCCAACTCATGATAGGTCCAAATTCAAAAGATGTCCAGACGGTGGAGTTTGAGTTGAGATAATAAAAGTTTTGAAAAAGAAGCCCCGAGGAATCGGGGTTTTTTGGTTTGAAAATGAATATCCGAATTGATTTTATTTACTGTCTTTGAAGATACTCCTTTCCCAGCTTATCAGCTGTAAGAATCGCTGCATAGACCATATCTGGCGTTACCTTGAATGGAATGTTGTGAATAGTTTCTCCTTCTGCACAAGCAGCTTCTGAAACCAATTTGATTTTTTCTTCAACCTTTTCCACAACTCCCATCTGCTCTAATGTTACTGGAAGCCCAACTTTTGTGCAGAAGTCTAAGAATTCTTCAATTTCCTCTATCGAACCGTTTTGTAGCACTAACTGAGCAAGTGTACCAAAAGCTGCTTTTTCTCCATGGTACAAGTGATGGCAATCCTTTCATAGCAGGGTTAGTGGTTGTGTTATAATTTATATTGTATACAGACTCATAGTTCGAACAATTTTTCACAGATAGATTACTAAGAATTCACAAAACAATTAGCTTCTTGAGTACGAGTTGGAGGTGTTTGTTAGATGAACCCATCACGCCCTCGTCCAAAGAATATCGAATTCGAGATAACCACAGCTTGTAATTATAATTGTCTGCATTGTTACTGTAACGCTGGGAAGAAGTCAAGATACGAATTGTCAACCGAAGAGATAAAGCTCGTCATCGACCAGCTTGTAGAGGCTGATGCAGAGCTTTTAGATATAGTCGGTGGTGAGCCTCTTTTAAGGCAAGATATATATGAAGTTCTTTCATACGGATACTCCAAAGGCTTAAAAATGCTCATGAACACGAACGCATCGTTAGCAACGCCTGAAGTGTGCGAAAAGTTGAAAAGAGCATGTCCGGAGCTTTCAATAGGTGTCTCTTTGGATGGTCCTATCCCAGAAATCCACGAGAAGATTCGAGGCAAGGGAACTTTTGAAAAGACACTTGCTGGTTTGAAGAATTTCATCTTGGCAGGATTCGATGTGACGATTCTTTTTGTTGTCAATCGGCTGAATTATAAGTATGTAGAAGATATGATTACTTTAGCGCAAGATTTAGGAACTGCTCTGTATGTCGATAGGTTTGTTCCTGTTGGAAGAGGGCTTTTAAATAAGGATTTATTAATGCCAGAGAGAACACATGTAGAATTTGTCAGGGACAGATTAAATTCTTATTCAAGCGATGTTGAGTTGCATATTGAGGAAAATATCATAGGTGAGAAGTGCACGGCTGGAAGGACGCATGCCTCTATCCTTGTTGATGGAACAGTCGTCCCTTGCGGACATTTCAGATACAGCCCAGAATTCTATATGGGCAATATCCGGGAAAAGAGTTTTAAAGAAATTTGGTATTCTTACAATCCATCAGTTCTTTTGCCTAACGTGTGTGCGAGTTGCGAGTTGTACGACACTTCATGCTATGCCGGATGTTTGGCTTACTCGCATTTGATATTCGATGGCAAAGATGAGCTGATTTGCCAGAAAGTATAACAAAGTATAACAAAAAAGAAGGCTTCGGAAGAACCGAAGCCTTCTTGATTTATTCAACATGTTATCTAATTGGCTTGTCTTTTGTTGCTTCTTCAAGAGCAAGGAGTCTTTCGTATCTTCTGTTGACGTATTCCTGGAGTTCGTCTAAGATTTCCTGAGCGTCTGGTCTTGAGAGCATCGGTTTGAATCTTCCCTGCGCTTTGATGTATTCTGCAACTGGTTTTGGATTGCTTACCTTCTTCGTCACTCTGTAAACTCCTCTTTCGACTTCGTAGAGTGGCCAGTAGAGTGTTTCAATGGCGAGTTTGCTCATGTCAACTGCTTTGTCATCTGCAACGCGCCAGAATCTGACACATGGTGAGTAAGCTGCGATGAATGATGGTCCATCGAATTCAAGGGCTTTTTCTATCTTTTTCATGAAGTCTACGGGATCAGAAGTTGATACGGTTGCAACGTATACGTTTTCGTGTGATGCCATTATTTCAACAAGGTTTTTCTTCAGCTGGAGCTTACCTGCGAGTTTCTTTCCAACCGGTGCTGTTGTTGTGTCTGAACCTGGAGGTGTTGCACCGGATCTCTGGTTACCTGTGTTCATGTAACCTTCGTTGTCGTAAACAATGTAGATGAATTTGTGGCCTCTTTCGACTGCGCCGGAGAGCGATTGAAGACCGATGTCATATGTACCGCCATCTCCACCAAATGCGAAGAATGCGTATTTCTTGTCTTTATCGAGTTCTCCTTTTCTGAGCAGAGCCCTGTATGCTGTCTCAACACCGCTTATTGTTGCTGCAACGTTCTCGAATGCGTTGTGTATATAAGGAATATTCCAAGCTGTGTATGGATAAATTGTTGTAGAAACTTCGAGACAACCCGTTGCGATTCCTATGATCGGTTCGTATCCTTTAGCAATAGCTGTCATGAGTGCGAACCTTACTACGTTTGGAGCGGCACATCCTGGACACATTCTGTGACCTTGTGTCATTCCAGGATTTTTATCATGAAACATCTTCGCAAGTTCTATAGCATTCAAAGGCATCCATTACACCTCCTTATTCTCTGAGTCCAAGGTATCTTTCTTCATCAGCAATGAGGTTACCTTTGAAGGCATCCTCAAATGCTTGTTTTATGTGATCAGGTGTTATGTCTCTTCCACCAAGACCATATACATAGCTTCCAAGTTGTGGTCTTACCGCGACTTCGTAAAGTGCAGATTTTATTGCTTCGTAAAGTGGAGCTTCTGCACCAAACGATGCTGCTCTGTCGAGCACTACGACGCCTTTCCTTGCGTTGAGTACTCTCTGGAATTCAGCCTTAATAAATGGTCTGAATACCCATGGTTTGACTAATCCAACTTTCTTTCCTTGAGCTCTGAGTTCGTTGATTGTGTGCTTGATTGTTCCTGCCGTGGAACCAAGCGCAACCATTATGTATTCTGCATCGTCAACCATGTATTCGTCAACCAAGTCGTATTTTCTTCCGGAAATCTTAGCAAATTCTTCTGCAACTTGTTTGAATACTTTAGGAACATGCTTCATCGCTTCAATTTGTTGGCGTTTGTGTTCGAAGTAGTAGTCGTACAGATCGAGTGGACCATATGTTACTGGTTTTGACGTATCGAGCAGTGAATTCATTCTTATTGGTTTTCCAACGAAGTTTTTCACAACTTCATCGTCAAGTGTCTCAACAACCTCGACGCCGTGAGAAATGATGAATCCGTCGAAGTTTACCATGACCGGGAGTCTTACGTCAGGATGCTCTGCGATTCTGTAAGCCATGACTGTGAAGTCGTATGCTTCCTGTGCGTTTTCTGCCCAGAGTTGAATCCATCCGCTGTCTCTTTCAGCCATCGAGTCGCTGTGGTCGCAGTGGATGTTGATTGGCCCGGAAAGTGCTCTGTTTGCAACAGCCATAACTATTGGAAGTCTCAACGATGCTGCTATAAAAACTATTTCATGCATTAAAGCAAGACCAACAGCTGCTGTCGCAGTAAATGATCTTGCGCCTGCTGCAGCTGCACCAACAACTGCACTCATCGCTGAGTGTTCACTTTCAACAGGGATCATCTCTGTATCGACAACACCATCAGCAACATATTTTGCAAAGTACTCAACAACAGGTGTCTGTGGCGTGATAGGATAGGCTGCCACGACATCTGGATTTATTTGCTTCATTGCATAAGCTATCGCTTCTGCACCTGTAATTGCTTGTTTTAAAGGCATTTTCGCACCTCCTTACTCATCCGCGAATTCTGTTTCCGGTCTCATTACTATAGCTCTCTTGTCTTCCGGAGCTGGTTGTTTCGTCTTTGGATCAATGCTCTTTGGACATACGTTTGCACAAAGTCCGCAACCTTTACAGTAGTAGTAGTTGTAACCTTTCATCTTTGGCTTTCCATCAACTATTTCTACTACGATTGCCTGATCAGGACAGTAAAGCCAACATTGCATACAGTGAATACAGTTCTCTGCTTGGTAAACGGGTCTCATTACTCTCCATGTTCCAGTTTTGTATTGTCTTGCGTTACCTGGTTCAACTATCAAACCACCAATTGGCAGTTCCTTCCAACCCTTGAGTTCAGGCACTGCAGGTCACCTCCTCGTATCCTCTGTGAAGTGCCTTTATGTTCTTCTGAACAACCTCTTCACCGAACTTTTTGAGGAACATGTCTCTTATCTTATCTTCAACGTACTTCAATTCTATAACTCCTGTAACTTTTGCTATCGCACCAAGCATAACCGTGTTTGGCGTTCCCCTGCCGAGTTCTTCGACAGCAATGTCCGTTGCTCTCACAACGCATACCTTGCCGTTGAATCCCGACTTTTTCCTTACCCATTCCACTGATTTAACAGTGTTGACTATGAGTATCGTCTCTTCTGTTGTTCCGGAAAGTATATCGGGGTTACCAAGAAGTGTGTCATCGATAACGACTACAAGGTGTGGCTTTTCGACTGATGAGTGGAGAAGGATTGGTTCGTCAGAGATTCTGTTGAAGGCTTTCATCGGTGCACCTGTTCTCTCCGCACCGTACTCTGGGAATGCTTGAACGTACTTGCCCATGTCAAGAGCGGCTTCTGCTAACATCTGAGATGCACTCTTTGCACCTTGTCCAGCTCTTCCATGCCATCTGATCTCAAATATGTTTGCTGGCACTTTCCTTACCTCCTTTCGGGTTTTAAAAATAATGGAATAAAACCTCGTGATTGGCACTAACTTGACAATTTGATAAGTTCTTCACAATGTGTCGGTTTTTCATAACAATACCCCCGAGATTGTTGAACAACCTCGGGGGAATTAGAGACTCATTTCAAAATCAGAATTTTAGATACATTTTGTAATCGATGTCTGGGAATATATCGTCGACGTATTCGAGTCTCTGTAACTCCCCTACATCTATATTACCACTCTTTATCATATCGTACAAGTTTAAGAATCGTTTAATATGCGTTTTGGTTCTGTTAACAGCGTACTCTACGCTCGTTCTCGTTGTCATTATAAATGCCCAGTCGCTCGATTGTGCTAAGAGTAATTCTCTTGCCATTTGATTAAGAGTTCTAATCTTAATTGGATCAGTTTCTTCTGAGTGTTGTTTTGCCATCTCTGTCATTTTCTCTACCATTTCGTGAAGGTGCGGATAAATCCAGTCGTTCGTACCGTTGAGCCAGACTTCATTGTATCCATTTGCACCCCAACTCGAAGCGGCAGGTGTTAATATCTGAACTTTTTCTATCCAGTCGACAACGTCGCAAGCTCTGACAACACGAAGCTTCTGACTTTTGGCTGCCTCTCGCATGAAATATTCGATAAAAAATGGTCCCTCATACCACCAGTGTCCGAAAAGCTCAGCATCAAATGGTGCCACAATAATTGGTTTCAGACCTTCAAATAAATCTAATAAGTATTCTACTTGTGCTTCCTTCTTTCTAAGGAAGTCCTTTGCGTGGTTCATTGCTGTTTGTTTCGCAATGTCTATGTCATAGTAATCTTTCTTCTCCAGTGGTACATCTTTTGAAGTAATTTTATGGTATTTTATGCCAGTGTTCATCCTTACACCGCTTGGATCAATATAAGGCCTTATATATTCGTACTCTCTGTCGAATCCAATGTCCCTGTAGAATTCTCTGTAATTTGAGTCCCCAGGATAACCAATCTGCGCACTCCACACTTGTTCTGAACTCTCAGGATCTCTCGCAAATGCAAAGACATTATTTGGAGTGATGACCGGTCTGTAAACTCCATATCGTGGTCTTTCGTCAGCATACCAAAGTGCATGCGAATCTACAAAGAAGTATTCAATACCGTATTCTGCGAGATATCTATCCAGCTCTGGGAAATATGCACATTCTGCAAGCCAGATACCGCGCGGCTTAACTCCCATGTGTCTTTCATACGTTTTAACTGCTTGTTCGAGCTGGGCTCTGATGGCTTGTGGGTATTGTTCCATAAATGGTAAATAACCGTGAGTAGCGTTACAGGTTATTACATCGAGATAACCCCTCGCCATGTATTCTTTGAAGCCGTTTAATATATTTCTCTTGTACTGATCTTTGAAAATATGCAAAGTTTCTTGCAAATGTGTAAGGTAGTACTGTGCCATCTTGTGCTTAGTAGGATGTTCATTCTTTGTTCGCTCAACTTCTTTTCTTGCAAGGTCTATCAGCTTTTCAAGATGTTTTTCATATTTCTCCTGGAGATCATGGTTGGCCAACATTTCCATCAATGGTGGAGTAATAGACATTGTTAGTTTTGTAGGTACCTTTTCTTCTTCAAGCTTTTTAAACATCCTAAGTAGCGGGATGTATGTCTCGGTTATAGCTTCAAACAACCAGTGCTCTTCCAAGAAGAACGGATATTCTGGATGGTGAACATATGGCAGGTGAGCATGTAGTACGAACATTATCTGTCCACGTGGCATATTTACATCCCCTTCCCACTAAGTTGAATAAAGCTGATGCTTCCAACACTCGAAATCCGAAAAAGATGTTCCAAACCTTGAACGGAGCCACTAATTCTTTCAACAACAGGTGTTAACATACCGCCTGAAGGCATAACTATCCTTCTTCTCTTTCTCAAATCCATCCATCTTTCCCTCGTTGACTGACTTGGCGAATTAACGGGTGTTTTACATAGGTTGGAGCGTAATATGAACTTGTATTTACCTTCTTGATCATAATAGCCAATTTCGGCAAGGTAATGTGCTCCCGGCATTGGTACGTTTAAGTAATAATTCTTCATATTGTTGATGTCAACATTAATTTCAAATGTCCTGTGTGCGTTTGTTCCGTCGAATTCTATAAACGTCACATCGTAAACTCGTAGTACGACTTTTCTCACTTGATGAGATTTCAAAAATTCCCGGTTCGCTTCAGAAAAATCCCAGTACAAGTGTATCCAGTTCGGATTGACAGGCATAGCGAAGAGCTTATCTTTATTATACGCTTCCGGGACTGTTATATCTTCTTTGACAGGTTTTTCGTGGACTATGGATGATACCTGAGCAGCTGAAGTTGCAGAGGATGGTCTTTGAAAGGTTGAATCTTCAGGTTGGACTGCTTTTACTCTTTCTACATACCTTTCGATAAGCTTGTGTACATCGTTTTTCGTCATTTGTTTTTTGACAGTTAATCCCAGTTCCTTAGCCTTCGCCTTAAGTTCTTGAATCGTTCTTTCCTCACTCAGCCATTTCTCAAGCTCTTGAACAATATTTACCATATCTTCACCCCCCAGCGGACTGTGCGATTTTCCTTGCATCTTGAGAGTATTTTACCACTTTTGTGGTTGTTGTAAATTGTTGTAAGAAAGTGAAAAGGACACATATTTCGAACTAAATGCCAATAAGCGGATTTAGTATGGAAACATTTGTATATTACATTTAATTCACATTAGTTAACATTTCGTATACAGTATAAAAGTTGATAAATCAAAAAAAAATAAGCGCCTTTTCAGGCGCTTTGAATGTTAAAGGAACTTCATTAAATTTCTTACAGTATTCTTTTTAAAAATTCACGTGTTCGTTGTTTCTTTGGGTTTTTTAAGACTTCATCGGGGGTTCCTTCTTCTTCGACAACCCCATCGGATATAAAGATGATTCTATCGGCAACATCCCTCGCAAATCCCATTTCATGCGTGACAACTAACATCGTCATTCCGCTCTTTGCAAGGTCCTTCATGACGTCAAGGACCTCCCCAACAAGCTCTGGGTCGAGTGCAGATGTCGGCTCGTCAAAGAGCATTATTTCAGGGTCCATCATCAATGCTCGAGCTATTGCAACTCTCTGTTTTTGACCACCGGAAAGTTGTTCTGGATAAGCTTCTATTTTGTCTGATAATCCAACCCGCTTCAAAAGCTGTTTAGCTTTCTCGACAGCTTCTTCTCGAGGCATATTCTTTACTTTTGTTGGGGCTAAAATTAGATTGTCGAGTACATTCATGTGTGGGAACAGGTTGAATTGCTGGAAAACCATGCCTATTCTTGTTCTGAGTTTATTTACATCGTAACTGTCGATGTCAACTCCATCAAGGTAAATCTTTCCACCCTGATATTCTTCGAGCTTATTTATACATCTTAAAAGCGTACTCTTACCGCCACCACTTGGTCCTATTATTACTATTGCCTCCTGTTTTCGTACTTCAAGGTTTACTCCCTTGAGTACTTCTAGTTTACCGAATCGCTTTACAAGATTCTCTATCTTAATAATTATTTCGTTCGAATTTTGGGTGTTCTCATGTCCGTTCATGCTGTTGCCATCCTCCTTTCGATGTACCTTACGATCCTTGAAATAACAAACGTCATGAGGAAGTATATGAACGCAATTCCAAAGTATATTGAGAACGTTTGGAACGTTCTTGATATCACAAATTGACCGCTCCTCATCAACTCAGCAACGCCTATAACCGATGCCAATGAACTATCTTTTGTAAGTGTTATGAATTCGTTTCCGAGCGCTGGAAGGATATTACGGAACGCTTGAGGAAGTATTATGAATCTCATCGTTTGCCAGTGTGTTAAACCTAGCGATCTTGCGGCTTCGTATTGTCCTCTTGGAATAGACTGAATTCCTGCTCTCACGATTTCCGCTATATATGCGCCACTATTAAGCCCCAGAGCTGTGATAGCAGCAGGATACGGTGCAAGTTGTATACCCAGTTGAGGTAATCCAAAATATATGATGGATATCTGCACAAGTAAAGGTGTTCCTCTTAAAAATTCTACGTAAGCTGTACATGGATAATTAATTACCTTGATTTTCGACAGTCTTCCCATGCCTATAAAAGTGCCAAGAATTAAACCGATGCCAACTGAAAAAGCCGTTAGCTTTAAAGTCTCCCAAGCTCCTATTAGTAAGAAAGGAAAGTTCTTGAATAGTTCGTTTAATGCTTCCACAAATTTCCCTCCCTATTTATGCTAAATGATACAAAGAAAAACAATAGTGCCCCCTAATGCAAAATAGGGGGCACGCAAAAAAATTATTCAAACCATTTTTGTAGTAATTTTGAATATGTTCCTGAGCCTTTCATTATATCGAGAGTTTGATTTACAAAGTTCAGTAATTCTTTGTTTCCCTTTCTTACTGCTATTCCATATGTCTCTCCTGTATCTACAACTGCACTGATTGTGAATTTCGGGAATTTTTTAACATAAGCCTTCGCCGGTGCTTCATCAAGAACAACAGCATCGACGCGCCCGTTCTGTAATTCTAAGAATGCGTCTGTGAATTTTTGAAATCTGACAACTTCTATACCTTTTATCTCGCTGACAACAAGGTCACCTGTTGTACCGAGTTGAACTGCAACCTTTTTGCCGACAAGCCCGTCGAAACCTTTTGGCAAGAAGTCCGAACCTTTCCTCACAACGATAGCCTGGTTTGCCTCAAAATACGGCTTCGAAAAATCAACAACTTTTGCCCTTTCTTCCGTGATTGTCATTCCTGCAATTATAAGGTCTATCTTTCCTTGTTGAAGAGCAGGAATAAGGCTGTCAAAAGGCAAATTCACAACTTCAAGTTTGACGCCCAATCTTTTTGCAAGTTCATTTGCAATGTCTATATCGAATCCAACGACTTGGTTCTTCTCGTCAACAAATTCGAATGGTGGAAAAGTTGGTTCAGTTCCGATGACGAGTTTCCCTCTCTTCTTAATCTCTGTCAAGCTCTGACCAAAGCTTAGAACAGTTGCCATAACAAACGTTACAAGTAACAGCCACCACAAAATCTTTTTCATCCAGCACACCTCCCCAGTTATGGTTTGCAAAAGCGTAGAAACTAAAAGTGTCAAATTGTTTATTTTGATTCCTTACATCTGTGCCGAAACAAACCAATCTATTTGTCCTGTCTGTAAATTATACCTTCCTAAAGCATTGAAAGATGGATAAGCAATGCCAAGTCCGATGAGCCATTCACCTCCATATGGTTGACCAGTATAGATGTAAAGTGCGCTAAACGGTAGCGCTAATTCCCAATTCGCCTTGAAATTTCCGTTCATCGCTTCCTTAATATTGAAAACGGTAAGCCTGAAGGCAAAATATCCAACGTCACAGCCTTCTACCTTGAGGGTTGTTTGAGCATCTAACCAATCGACCTCGCTGTTAAGAATGAATTTTCCATCTTCCTTCTTCAGAATATTCTTGTTCTCGTAAGAAATCTCAACTCGGGACCATGAAGAAACAAGAAAACTGGTTTTTCTCGAAGATGCTATACCGAATGCAACAGTAGGCGTGTCATAACTGGAAATGTCCGTGATAGATTCAAAATTCGGAGCCTGAGAACTCAAAGATGCAAACAGTCCGCCCAAGGTTATACCAGCACCTAAGTATACTGGTCTGTTAAATTCCAAATCTGGGTAATTAAAAGTAGTACCAGCCGAAAAGTTGAGGCCAAACAATTCTAAGTGTCCCTCTACGCCAATTTCAAAAGAATAAAATTCGCTGAAACTCGTTGGAATAAGTACAGTTCTTACTAAATAAGGCTGTGCAACTACGCCAGATGGTTTTGTTACATTCATCAGTTCATTCAATGTAAATGTTTGCCCGAAAATTACAATACCAAATAAAACCAAGAAGCTTACCAACACTTTCTTCATCGTTTCACCCCTTTCACGATTTGATTCTTTCAACCAACGTTAAGTCACCAAATTCAGAGAAAAGCGTGTCCACCGTTTTTAGAAATCCGAGCCTGTTAAGACGAATATCTTCTTGTTCCGCCATAACGAATACATTGTCAAAGTAATTATCAATGAATGGCCTGAGTTCTGTTATCCTTATCAACGCGTCTCTGTAGTTAAGATGACCGATAAGATCCAAAACCACAGGTTTTATCTCCAAGTATTTCTCAAACAACTCTTTTTCTTCTTTCT
This sequence comes from Fervidobacterium gondwanense DSM 13020, assembly GCF_900143265.1. Lineage (NCBI taxonomy): Bacteria > Thermotogati > Thermotogota > Thermotogae > Thermotogales > Fervidobacteriaceae > Fervidobacterium > Fervidobacterium gondwanense. The sequence continues at coordinate 130,540 of NZ_FRDJ01000004.1, forward strand.
GTGTAAATTTCGCTGCGTCAAATTCGACTGAGCCATGTTTTTTACTTATGTTATGTACCCTTTCAAATCCAACAAGGAAATGCTCAAATTCCTCAGCTCCAACTACGTTAGCTATCGCCTTTGCTGAAAGTATTCCTCTTAAAGGCTTCGTCCAAAGACCCCTAACAGCACGTGCTATGTCGTATCTTATGTTCGAATTGTATAGTTCAAATCTTGTCTCAAAAAATTCCAATAATTCTTTCGGTAGTTCTTCTCTATTTAATAATTTACAAGCTCTATCAATGACAATTTTCAAGTCTATATCCCAATCGTATTTTTCAACAATCGCGTATATATCATCAACTTTGCTTCTTAAACCATAAGGGTCTTTCGAGCCACTTGGTATATTTCCTATTATGAAGTTACCTACTATTGTATCGACTCTGTCCGCTATTCCAACAATCGCTCCCTCGATTGTCGTTGGGGTTGGAGAATAGTGTTCTTCAATCCCAAGAGCAACATCTTTTGGATATCCGTCTTTTAATGCATATATTCTTCCCATCGTACCTTGAAGCTCAGGGAACTCGTAAACAACGTGAGAACCAATATCCGCTTTGCTTAACTTTGCCGTCATCAATATTGTATCACTCTTAGCATTCAAATCCAAAATTTCTATTATTTGCTTAGAAAGTTCTTCTATCCTCAAAACCTTGTTGTATAGAGTGCCAAGCTCTTTTTGAAAGACAATTTCTTTAAGTCTTTCATTAAAACTCTCAAGCCTTACGCTTGCATCTTTTTCATAATAGTATCTTGCATCTTCAAGTCTAGCGTTAATAACTCTCTCATATCCTCTTCTTGCGTTTCCGTACTCGTCACTCGGCATGTCTATGAATGCTATAAAGTCGTTGGTCATCTTCCCATTCTTCCTAACTGTAAAAGACCTCTGGTGGTGCTTAATTGTGGTTTTGACAAGTTCTTCCGGCAGTGCAAGATATTTTTCCAAAAATTTACCGTGTATTAGTTTTGGATATTCCGTTAAGATTGCAACCTCTTCGACAAGTTCTTCATCTTTTTCTACTTCGTACCCTTGCTTTTCGAACTCCGAAATCTGCTGGTGTATGAATTCCCTTCGTTTGTCGAGCTCAGGAATTACAAAATACTTGTTAAGCTTACTCATGTAATCTTCATACGAACTAACACTGAAATATTCATCCATAACGAACCTGTGGCCAACCGTTTTAGCATCGGCTTTCAATCCGAAAATCTCTAAATCTAACACTTCACCATTGTACAATGAAATTACGTGATGTGGTATTCGAACAAACTCAAATTCTCCTTTTCCCCACTTCATTGGCTTTCTAAATCTTAGGCTGTAAATTATACTCGGCACCATCTTTTTTAGAGCCTCTCTTGCAGAGACACCCTTTTGGACTTTTGTAATGTAGACATAGTTATCAACTATTTTGACGTTTTCAAGCGCCGCTTCGTTCGATTTCAAGAATCCTAAAAGCGCTTTCGTTGGTTGCCCATCTTTATCGTAAGCAACGTTAACTGCTGGTCCTTTCTTTTCAACAGTTTTATCCGATGCACTCTCAGAAAGTCCACTAATTACAAACCCGAATCTTCTTGGAGCTACGAATACTTTTACTTCCTTGTATTCAAGCCCCTCGGTCTTTAGAGATTCAGACACCTTCTCGTTCAGTTGCTGGATTATACCTTTTACTTCCGTTGTCGGTAGTTCTTCCACCCCTATTTCAAAGAAGAATTCATTGTTTATCATCAGAACCACCCTCCGTCTCAACGTACATCTTCGCACACTTGCTCGCCATTGTCCTTATGTCCCTTATGAAAGTCTGCCTCTGAGCTACGCTGATAGCGTTCCTCGCATCAAGCAAGTTAAACGTGTGAGAGCATTTGAGCAACTGCTCGTAGGCAGGAAATACTAAACTTTTTTCTATGAGTTTATCAAATTGCTTTCTGTAGATGTCGTACAACGTGAATAACGAGTCCGTATCGGCTTCTTCAAAGTTGTATATCGAGAACTGCCTTTCGTTCTCTTTGAAAAGTTCTCCATACTTCACGTCCTTATTCCACATGACATCATAAACGTTGTCAACACCTTGCAGATACATAGCTATCCTTTCAACACCGTACGTTATCTCAAGTGGTATCTCTTTTAGGGAGATCCCACCAACTTGCTGGAAATATGTAAACTGGGTTATCTCCATACCATCGAGCCAGACTTCCCAGCCGATTCCCCAGGCACCAAGCGTTGGAGATTCCCAATTGTCCTCAACAAACCTTATATCGTGTTCTTTTGGATTTATACCGAGAGCCTTCAGTGATTCAAGGTACAGTTCTTGCGATTTTTCCGGATGTGGTTTCAGAATTACTTGGTACTGGTAAAATCTTTGCATTCTATTTGGGTTTTCACCATATCTTCCGTCTGTAGGTCTTCTGCTTGGCTGGACAAATGCAACGTTCCACGGCCTGTTTCTAAATACTCCAAAGAATGTCGAGGTGTGGAACGTTCCTGCTCCCATTTCCATATCGTATGGTTGTTCAATGAAACAACCTTGCTTTGCCCAAAACTCATCCAAAGTTTTAATAACATCTTGTAAGTACACGCTCTTTCCTCCCTTCGGGAATTTATTATCATTCAACTCATCCAAACACTTTCTCGAAGATATAAGCCCATAATGGCAAGGTTATTAAAGAAAACAGTGTTGTGACAGCAACACTGACACCGGCTTTTGGAACAAGGTCCTTTTTAAATGCACCGAGAACAACTACACTGTTGACACCTATGGGCATCGCACACTCCAAAAGAAAGACCTTCGCTTCAAGTCCTTTAAAAATGAATCCTAACGGATATAACACGAGCGGAATCAGTATCAGTCGTTCAATTACCATTTGTGCATAACTCTTGATGTCAGACCTTGCGAATTCAATCCTTGAAATCCCCAAGCCAACTTGTAAAAGCAAGAAAGGAATCGCCATCTCTTTTATCCAGTTAAACGTCGTAAGAACTCCGCCTGGTAGTTGTTTGTAAGATATCCCAAACGCGCCAAGCACCCAACCTAAGATAATAGCATACAAGAATGGTAATTTAAATATATTCTTCAATTCTAATTTTCCTCTTATCAGTGCTGGTAAGAACGTGCTGCCGAAAAATACATTAACAAATGAGTAAACAACGCCAAGCGCTAATGCTTTCTCTCCCCACAGTGCTAGTAGTACTGGATATCCAAGATAACCAGAGTTCACATAGACATTTCCTGTGAAGAAGACTTCTCTATCAATCTTGTGTAACCTTGAGAGCATGAAAGAAATCAAAAACATTATCGAAAAACCCAAAGCATACTTAAGTAAAACGTCTGCAGTTGGCACGTAGTCGTTCATAAAAGTAAACGTAATCAGCGGGGCCATCAACCATGTCGCTACTTTATTGAAAATATCTATATCGCTGTTTCTGAAAATTCTCCCGTAGACAAATCCAACAAACATCATCAAAAATGAGGGCAGAACTGCATTAAAGGCTTGTGATATCACTTTCGTTCCTCCTATGTTAGAAGTTCTTGTTGAATATCAAACCAAGAGAAAGTGAAAAATACGGAAAATTATTTCCTTCCATCGGTCTTAGAATTGGCTTTTTAACATTGTCTGAATCGACGTTGACTAAGACTGAAGCATTCCAAATATATCCAAGAGCACCTTTTAATTCAAATTTCAGCCAATCAGCTACAGTAAATAGATAGTTCAAACGCGAAATCAAACGGTATTCTAAGACATTATCATCAAGCAAATGTGTACCAGGTACATACGTAGAGCTCTCGTTCCATGGATTGATAGGGGAGCGCTCGCCCAAAATTATAAACTCCGCATCCGCGCTTAAACCATCTACAACCGAACTATCGTAGGTTATCATAAAAGCAAGGTTGTTTTCTCCATAAATATATCCAGCATACAAGTACTCGAGTGGTAATACCATTGTTGTACTGTCTTTAGTATAAGTGAAACACGGATAGTACGTATAGCCATAGTACAAAGGATTGCCCGATTCGCTCGAAGGCTGGAAAGTATATTTTGTCGCGCCTGCATGGAACAACCCAAATTTACCAAAGATATTCTTGAAATTTGCGCCCACCGACCATGCTATCTTATCTGGATTCTGATACGATTCGGGATGGAGAAACCTGTTAGCATTTATGTCATCAACTAAGATCTGAGCATACCAATAGAGATTTTCAGTATCATAGTCTAAGAAAAATCCTGAGATATAATTTGCATCACCAAGTCCCTCAGAATATGGCCTTCCCGCATCGTTTACGTATTGGATAAAGAAAGATGGAACTGGGTTAGCAAAGTATTCAAAGTCGAACTCTTTTCCAACGTAAACTGCCACATCTTGATATCCAAATCTGAAATTACCGAATTTTACTCCGTAAAGTTTGTAATTCGCACTCCTCAATTTTTCTCTTATATCTGAGCCGCTTTGCAAATTAGAGAGCTGAATCCAGCGAGTTGTGTACAAAAAAGTTTCGCTATCGAATGAAACGTCAAAGGTGTTTCTTGGAACGTGAACTGAGCTTATAAATAGCGAATATGGAGATTGGACAACATCGCTAAGATGAATTTTTCCAAGAGTAACAGTGACATTCCCGTTCCTCACTCTAAAACCGCTCTCATCAACTACGAAATAGAACCCTGCATAGTATGATGAAGAGAAATGGTCATTGAAAAAGTTATCGTTTCTTGCAATCATCGATGCGAAGAAGTCAAAGTTTTCATTTTCATGTTTCAGTTCAATATCAGCCGATAATATCTGTGAAGTGTTGATTTGGGCGTTGTAAAGAGAGAAAAGCGTAGAACCGCTGTTATAAGAAACATTGATGTTGGTTTGAAAAGCGAAGTTTAAGATAGGAAATAAAATAGTAATGACAGCCAATACTATTGTTCTGTTTCTCTTTTCCATAACGTCTTTCCTCCGTGAGTTATTGATTTCACATCAGCTGGAATTGCAACTCCCATGTTGATAACTTGAAGGATCAAATCCATCGGCAACGAGGTCTCAAACCATATCTCCTCAACCTTTATTTCTTCCCAACCTCGATCAGAGAATCTCTGGATAACTTTCTCTATCGCCTTTTTGTACTTCTCAAAATCCATTTCATATTTAGACATATACTCCACCCCCAAAGTATTTTCTACACGTTTACTTGCTATTTTATCACATCGATTTAATCGTGCCAACCTTCCTTACTTGGCTTTTAAGATACCTCCCGTACTCTTCCTTTTCTAAGTCGGTTATCGAAACGCACATATGGTGTCCGTTGGCATGTATAACCTTATTTTCACTCATATACAGCATCACGTGTCCTTTCATAAATAATAGGTCACCACTTTTTGGGGATTCTGCGCTCTCGAGATATTCTTCCTGTTGATTGGCATCTCTTGGGATGTCTATTCCTAACACATCGTAAAGTCTATTAACGAATCCTGAACAATCGAAACCGTACGAGGAAGTGCCACCCCATAAATACGGAATACCTAAGAACTGTAAAGATATCTCTACAACATCTTTAGTCTCGACAGTTGGTGCATCTAATAGCGAATAACTTCTCCCATCCGGTAACAAGAAGGTATCACCGTCTCGATACAGTCTACTACCAAACGGAAGCATATAAGAAATCACACCGGATGTTCTGCAAAATGGTGCTGAAATCTTCACCTGTTCGAATCTTGATAGTTCCCGATATTCTTCAAGAGTAAGCAAATATAATGTATGCTTGTTTATAAACCCTCTGTAGTTTAACCTAATATCACTTGCATAGACATAATCATTTTCCTCTTTCAGTATTTCAACAAACTCACCGAAAACGAGCTGGTGTACTCTTTCACTCTTGAACTTAGGTTCAGATCTCACATCTGTAACGGGATTAATAACAACTCCGTACAACTTTTCCAAAAAAACCCCTCGCCTTCATCTTTTTTTACTCCATCTTTCTTACATAATTATAGCATAATAAAGGTTTCAAATTATTTCAGCAAGCTTTCTTTCATAAAATTCAGAAAGGCTGAGAAAACGAAAGTATTTGAACGTTTGGAACAATTACAAGCTAATAAATTTATAGGACAAAGAACTTTTGAATTGAAAAAATAAAGTGCTGTTTTGGTATAATTGCGTCGAACAGTTTCGGTAACGTTACCAATAATCTATCTACCAGCCCGTTGCGAAGTCAAAAAAATCAATTGCCACCAAACACGGAGTTTTCAAGAAGGAAGGGAGGTTGAAAAACGTTTTTTCGTATTTTTATGGGTCTAAAACTTAGTAAATCTTTCAGGAAAAGAAGAAAGGGGTGGAGTGTATGAGAAAAGTGTGGTTCTTGTTAGCTACGATTCTTTTGCTTAGCCTCGCAGGTGTTGTACTTGCTGAAACAGCAAAAATTACAATCTGGGCTTGGGACCCGAACTTCAACATCGCAATCATGAACGAAGCCGCTGCACGATACAAAAAGATCAACCCAAATGTCGAGTTTGAAATCGTAAGCATGGCGAAAGCAGACGTTGAACAGAAGCTGAATACAATATTGGCTTCTGGTGTGAAGACAGGTTTACCAGAAATAGTTTTGATCGAAGACTATAACGCACAAAAATACCTTCAATCATATCCGGGTGCATTCGCCGACTTAACAAAACAATTCAACTACTCTGAATTTGCACCATACAAGGTTAAGCTGATGACATTGAACAACAAAGTGTACGGTGTTCCATTCGATTCTGGCGTTGCAGGTTTCTTCTACAGAAGAGATTACTTGGAACAGGCAGGATTCAAACCATCAGACCTTGAAAATATCACTTGGGATAGATTCATAGAGATAGGAAAGGTCGTCAAAGCGAAGACTGGAAAATACATGATAGGAGCAGATCCATTTGACGGCGGATTAATGAGAATTCTCCTCCAATCAGCGGGTTCATGGTACTTCGATAGCAAAGGAAAACCATACATTGCAAATAACCCTGTTCTCAAAGAAGCCGTAAAACTTTATAAGGAAATAAGGGATTCAGGTATCGCAAAAGAAGTTTCAGGATGGAACGAATGGGTTGCTGCATTTAATAATGGCGATGTTGCGACGGTTGTGACGGGTGTCTGGATCGTAGGTTCTATAAAAGCTGAAAAGAGCCAGAGCGGAAAATGGGGGCTTGCACCAGTTCCAAGAATGAATATCAAAGAGTCCGTTAACGCGTCGAACCTCGGTGGTTCAAGTTGGTACGTACTCCAGAACAGCAAATATAGAGATGTTGCGATTGACTTCTTAAAGAAGATCTACGCAAGAGATTCTGAATTCTACCAGAAGATTCTGATCGATAGGGGAGCAGTTGGCACTTGGTTGCCAGCACAAGGCGGTTCAGCATATAAAGCAAAAGATCCATTCTTTGGAAACGATGCAATATACGTTAAATTCTCAGAATGGATGAAGAAGATTCCAAGCGTTGATTACGGTGTTTACACGTACGAGGCAGATGCTGCAATAATGAGCGTAATGCCTGATGTGTACTCTGGAAAGCTATCAATCGACGAGGCGTTGAAGAAAGCAGAACAACAATTCCTCAACAGTATAAAGTAACTTTGTTTCAAGCCGGGAAGACAGAGATGTCTTTCCGGCTTTTTATTCTTGTATCGGGAGGAAAGAAGACATGACTTTTAGAACCAAGAAGACAGGGATTGAAAAAGTTTGGAATAGATGGGGCTGGATTTTCATAAGTTTGATGTTGTTCGGGATTGCACTCTTCATTTTTTATCCGATTGTTTATTCTTTGTATCTTTCAACCTTTTCAACACGCGGCTTTTTGAAAACTTTCGTTGGATTCGGAAACTACATACGTTTAATCCAAGATTCGTACTTTATCCTCGCTTTGAAAAATGTCTTGATCATATTAGTAATCCAAGTGCCTATAATGCTTTTACTTGCATTGGTGTTTGCAACCCTACTAAACGACCCGAGGTTGAAGTTTAAAGGTATTTACAGAACCGCTCTGTTTTTGCCAGCGGTGACCTCTCTTGTTGCATACACGATATTGTTCAGGATGATGTTCAGTAACGAAGGACTTATAAACAACTTTTTGCTTTCGGTCGGGATTATAAAGGAACCGATAAGATGGCTATTGGATCCATTCTGGGCAAAGGTAACTCTAATCATCGCTCTAACCTGGCGTTGGACTGGTTACAATATGATGTTCTACTTGGCGGGGCTTCAGAACATTCCAACTGAAGTTTATGAAGCAGCAGAAATAGACGGAGCTTCAAAAACTGTTCAGTTCTTTAAGATCACAATTCCATTGCTGAGACCTATAATACTTTTTACCACTATCACTTCAACTATAGGAACTCTACAACTTTTCGATGAACCGATGAACCTTGCAGCAGGTGTCGTGACTGGCTCGAGTGTTGGACCTGGCAATTCACTCCTCACACCGTCAGTCTACATTTACAACGTATGTTTCAAGTACTCTCCAAACTTTGGTTACGCATCTGCAATATCTTACGTAATAGTTTTAATCGCCGCAGTTCTTGCTATCATACAGTTTAAAGTGGCAGGTGAAAGAAAATGAGAAGGAAATTGAGATACCTCTTCATATACATATTTCTCACATTGTCAGCTTTCATATCGGTTTTTCCATTCTTTTGGATGATCGTCGGGAGCACGAATAAGTCTGTTGATGTTATAAAAGGGAAACTCACTCCCGGAAATCAATTCCTAATTAATTTCAAGAACTTATGGGATAATTATAATCTCGGAACAGTGCTGCTCAACTCTGCAAAGATATCAGCTTTAGTCGTTATCTTTTCAGTTATAGTCTCATCAATGGCAGGTTATGGCTTTGAAATGTACGTTTCGAAAGCACGAAATAGACTGTACGGATTGATGCTATTAACTTTGATGATACCTTTGGCTGCGCTGATGGTTCCACTTTTCAGGCTAATGTACTTTTTCAACCTCATCGATTCACACTGGGGTGTTATACTTCCTCTCATTCCTTCAGTCTTTCTAACGTTCTTCTTCAGACAGAGCTTTAGTCAGTATCCAAAGGAAATAGTCATGGCTGCAAGAGTCGATGGAGCAAATGAATTAAGAATATTCTTTTCTATCGTTTTGCCATCAATGAAATCTGCATATGCTGCGGCTGCTATTTACGCCTTCATGACAAGCTGGAACGCTTATCTCTGGCCACTTGTGATTATTCAGAGCGAACAAAAGAAGACCATGGTACTCTTAATCTCCAATCTTGCCTCTGGTTATACACCTGACTTTGGTGTTGTAATGATGGCTGTTGTTATAGCCACTTTACCGATGCTGATTGTCTTCTTCTCGCTGCAAAGATACTTCGTCCAAGGTGTTTTGGGGTCTGTAAAGCAGTAGTAAAGTAGTTCGTCAAATATGGGCAAAGGGTGGAGAAGAAAAGAGTGTCTCCACCTTTTTTATTTATGCGTTTGTGAATGAAAGAATGCTATAATTGAAATACCAGAATTATTGTGCAGAGGCGATTTGAGTGAGAAAATTCACTATTTATAATGATGATAAGACAATCAAGAGAATACTTGTTTTGAAATTAATCTTATACGTTATTTCACTAGTTATTGGTCTTAGCAATTTTTTGCTACTTTTGTTGATACTCTTTATCCTAAATATACCACTCCTCAGAAAGTCGGTATTCGGTCGTCTCCCAACAGATACGAAGGTTCTTAGAAAAAGTGGTGTATTGAGATTTTACGAAAGCTATGAGTACTTGCCAAAACTCAAACTTGACATATATTATCCCGTAGAGTATTTTCGCAAGAACGTTCCTGAAATGACGCAAGATGTGAAGGAAGACGTCTTAAGATCGGCAAAAGGTATAGTTCTCTTTGCACACGGTGGCGGTTGGATAACAGGTTATCGAAGACAACCAAACAACACTTCATGGTACAGATACCTGGTAAGTGAAGGTTTTATCGTTGCAACAATCGATTATGAAAGAGGCTACAAAGCAGGTATAGAGCAGTTGGTCGATGAGTTGGAGATCGCATTGCAATTCGTAAAAGGTATCATGAAAAAGCAGGGAGTTGACCGAAAGATTTCTTTGATGGGGTTGTCGGCGGGAGGTCATTTAGCTCTCCTAACAGCAAGTAGGTTTCCCGAGGATGTGGATAGAGTTGTTGCATACTATGCACCATGCGATTTGCTGGATATCTGGAAATCACCTTCCATTTTTGCACGTATAGCGGCTGCTACAACTTTAAAGAGGTTACCAAATAAGGATAGATATATATATGAAAAGTATTCTCCTTTAAATAGCGTGAATGAAAAGTTTCCAAGTACTTTACTCGTTCACGGACTGAAGGATTCCGTGGTATCTTTTCACTCTTCGGTAAAGATGTTCAAAAAGCTTAGAGAAAATGGAATAACATCAAAGCTTCTCTTACACCCTTCCGGCGAGCACGGATTCGAATTCGTGTTGAGAGACAAGAGAACTATTGATATAATTGAAAAGACAAGCGTTTTCTTGGAGGGACAAGTATGGTAAGCTTTGAATATACCGGTAAGATTAAAGATTATACTCAAGGATATATAATGAAATCAAAAAGGTTTAGAGGTATATTTACCCGTTTTCACACGCTTTATCCAAATCCTGAAAAGGGAACAGAAATCGTCGAGTATTACCTATTCGACCCGAAGGAAGAACCAGTCGGCATTTTGTTCATACTCCATGGCCTCGGTACAAGTAATATACCGTTTTTGCTATGGATGGCAACCCACTTAGCAAATGCCAACGTGCGTGTGGTCATGCCAATTTTACCGGGTAATTTTACGCGTGTAGCTCACGGTTCAGTTAGCGGAAAGGATTTCTTTGATACGGATGTAGAGAAAGCAACAAAATTCTGGGAACAGTCTGTTGTAGATGTGCTTACCATAGTTGATCACGTTAAAGACCAAGGACTTTGGATAGACAATTCACACCTTTTCGGCTTCTGTCTCGGTGGGATGGTTTCCGTCATGATCAACGCATTTAGGAACGATTTTAAACGAACCATACTTATGACCGTTGGTGGAGAAATGGCAACATTAATGTGGCATTCACCAACCTTGGCGTATTTTAGAAGAAGTGTCGAGAAGCTTAAAGCAGGGGGTAAGATAAAACATTTTATCGATGATCAGAAAAAGTTTAAGGAAATATTTGCCCAACAACTCGCAGAGCTGGAAAAATTTAGAAGTGTTGAAGAAATGCAGAATAGTGACATACATCCATATCTCAAACTTGACCCTATCGCTTACGCTCAGTTTGTGGATAAGAGCAAAATAGTATTCGTTGAAGCGTTATTCGATAAAGCACTTCCGTTGAGAAGTAGAAAGTTGTTGTGGGAAGCACTTGGTAGACCAAGAAGGTATATAATCCCGAGTGGCCACGTCACTTGGTTGCCCTTTGGATTCATTGTCGCAAGATTCATATTGCAGAACATGGGCATAAGGGAATTCAAAAAGCAGATGGAACTGCTGAAGAAAATTGAATTGGAAGAGAAAAAATAAAAATAAGCGCCTCATAAAAGAGGCGCTTATTATATATAAGTCAAATTACTTATTCGTTAATTAGCCATTCGTATATAAGTTTCGTGTAGATTTTGATGTACTTTTTGAACGATTCTAACGACCAGGATTCATCTGGTTGGTGCATATGTGTGTCCTCTCCTGGAAACACGGCGCCGTAAGCTACTCCGTACGGTACACTCCTTGCATACGTTCCTCCGCCTATCGCTAATGGTTCCGTGGTATCTCCTGTCTCTTCCCTATAAATCCTCAGCAGTTGCTGTACAAGATCACTGTCTTTTGATACGTACAACGGCTTACTGTAACTTTTTCTTTCCACTTCAAATCCTTTCATTGCTTCTTTAATTTGAAGTGTTAGCATGTCAACGTTGTAGAATATCGGATGGCGAATGTTTATAACAGCTTCCACTATACCATTTTCAAGTTTTAAAATCCCAAGGTTGCAAGTTAACTTCCTGCTCACATCGTCCTGACCAGAAATACCAAGGCCTATGCCATAGTAGTCTTTACCAAGGCGCTCGTAAAGTGTTTGGAATACTTCACTGTTCGGTCCAAAGTCTATTCTTGAAAGGATTTCCAACATACCAGCTGCTGCGTTGATGCCAGCTTCTGGATGTGCACCGTGAGCAGATTTTCCAAAGGACTTTATTGTTATCTTGTTTCCGTCAACTGTACATTCGTATTTGCACATACCTTTGTAATTTGAAACGAGATATTGTATTTCCTTAACTTTGTCAGTTTCTAAAACTGCAATACATTCTTCTGGGACAACGTTTGCTGCAGTGCCAGCTTTGAGCTCCAAAACTTTCGTGCTGTATTCTCCGGAAATTTGTCTTTTTATAGAATAAGTCACTATACCTTTCTCAGCGAAAACAAGTGGAAAATCGCCATCAGGAGTTACCGCTGCATCAGGATATGGCTCTTTTGTAAAATAATACTTCAAACATTGTGAACCGTTCTCTTCATTTGTTCCAAGGATAATCCTTACCCTATTTTTCGGTTTTTCAACCAACTCAGAAGCGATCTTAAGTGCAAACAGTGCTCCAATGCTTGGTCCTTTGTCATCCGAAACGCCTCTTCCGTACATCTTTCCTTCTCTAATAACCATTTTAAATGGATCATCAGTCCATCTACTTCTGTCACCTTCCGGAACAACGTCCAGATGCCCAAGCACTGCGTAAAGTTTTCCACCTTGACCATATTCGACGTGCCCTGCGTAATTATCAACATTTACTGCTTCAAAACCGAGCTCTTTCGCTATATTCAACGTTTCGTTCAGTGCCTTTGCAGGTCCTTCGCCAAATGGCATGCCTTCTTTTGGCTCCCCCATCACAGACGGAATAGCAATAACCCTTTCAAGAGCTTTCAAAATGTCATCAAAGTACTTATCAACAAGTTCGTTGATTTTTTCGTTTACTCCCATCTTCATTCCTCCCTGAATTTTTTCTCATATAAATATTTTATCACACTCAGACAGTTTTTTATCTCTTGATAGTTGAATTTCTCACTACTAATTCAACTGGCAACGTTAATTCAGTCACAGAGCCACTTTCAATGTTATTCATCAATATCCTAAAAGCCTCCGCACCCAGTTTCGGTTTGTCCGTTCTCACTGTAGTTAAAGATGGCTCTACTATCGAGGAAAAATATATGTCATCAAATCCGACTATTGACACATCGTCTGGAATTCTGATACCTCTTTCTTTCAATGCTTTCATAACAGCAAAGGCATAGACATCATTGTAGCAAATTATACCATCATATTCAAACTTCGTTTTATTCTTCTCGATAAACTTAACGAAAGTATCATATCCGTTGTCGAAACCATCTTTCGAATATATTACTTCAAGCTTTGCGCTAACATTTATTTCAGAAATAGCCTTTCTTACCCCAAGTTCTCTCATTTTGGATGCGTACTTATACTTCTCGGCGTTCACAAGTAGTAACTTTTTGTGGTTATTTTCAAGCAAATGTTTTGCGGCCAGATACCCTCCCTTTTCATCATCACTGCACACGTAGTTTGTCACCAGTTCGTCAAATTTACTACCGATGATAACATTTGGAATTTTCTCATCAACAAGTCTTTTCAGATCATCATTTTTTGTCTGAACTGCCGTTATTATTAACCCTTCAACCCTTCTCTGCAGGAGTATTTCTATTGCTTTTTCTTCGTTTTCATAACTTCTATCCGTATTGATGAGTATTATTGTATAGCCATATTTCTTTGCTTCAAGTTCAACACCTTTTATCACTTCCGCATAAAAAGGATTGGTGTTGTCGACAACAACAACACCAACGATGTGCGACCTTTTCGTCCTCAAAGCACTTGCAGCACAATTTCGCATATACCCAAGTTCTGATGCGACTTTCAGAATCTTTTCTTTCGTCTCTCGCTTGACATACCCTCGATTACCAAGAGCTCGAGAGACAGTATTAATTGAATAGCCTGAAATCTTGGCAACGTCCTTAATTGTGACGAAGTCCTTCTTCTTGACCATTATTTAAAATTCTCCTCCTCAATCTTTTGAACTTCTTTGTATGCGTTATTGAGGAACTCCCGTCTCCATTCCGGGAATCCTTCGGTAAAAGACGATTCAAGCCATTTATCAACTATATCACAAGCTTGCTCTGGTGCAATAACCCATCCACCCATTGTCAAGACATTTGCGTTATTCACAACTTTTGCCATCTTGCCTGTGTAACTCCCTTCTACCGCTACTGCGTATATGCCTTTGAATTTGTTAGCAACTATAGACATTCCTGCACCTGTCCCGCAGATAAGTATCCCTCTTTCAAATTCGCCTGACTGTATCTTCTTAGCAACTCTTGGAGCGACAACGTAGTAAGGAAACCAGTTTTCTAAATCGAGTGTGCCCACATCTTCTACGTAATATCCTTTCTCTTCTAAATGCTTTTTAACCGCTTCTTTGAGTGTGAATCCAGATTTATCTGAGCCAATCACAAGCCTTTTTTCAGACATAACTGCACCTCCAGCATCAGATTTTTTTGTAGTTCTGATAATAGTCTTTGTAAGGAACTTTCTGTACAGGATCGATACTCAACCAGTTCATGACCTCTATGACTTCGTTATCCCATGTTCCTTTGACCACGGGGAAGTGGTGTTCCAACTTCCTAACGAGAAGCGTATTAACTAAGTCGAGGATATTTATTTCCTCGCCGAAATATCTCAGTTTACCGAACCAACCTCTGCTGCCGTCGTAATCAGGCTTGTTTTCGTTTGACAAGAATTCACCAGAGAGAACAAAGTATTCTGATAGGTTGTTCCCAATCCTCGCTATAGTTGCTGGCATCTGTGCAAATTGCATGCTCGAAACGGGTGCCATCGTCAACCAGCCTCTGTCTTCGGTGTACGGTCCAGGATTGAAGTGTCTTTCCAACACAGGAACGTTTTTTGAATAATACCTGCTCCCAATACCGCAGTGCCACAAGAATATGCTGTTATCATTCGTATCAAAACTTGATAAATCCATCAATATCGCAGGATAATCTGCTACGTATTCCAACATTTTCATGCTCAAAAGACTGATTATATCGCCTTCGCAAACTGTTGTGTTGCCCTCATCAGAGAGGAATGCATACGCACCGCATGGCACCATGCCGAGCTCAGATCTGAACCTGGGCCAGCAGCTTATCGCAAGTCCATCGTAATTCCCCTTCTCGGAGAGTTCTCTGACTGCGCTCACAAGCCGAGCCATCTTTTCAAGGAAACCTTTCGTAAAATCGTCCGCTATATTGTATTTTTCTCTTATTTCATTCTCCACTGCTTTGACTTTAATCTCATTTTGTTCTAAGAACATCTTCTTTAAATCTCCAAATTCTATCTCATCGACCGAAACGCGGAATTTCTTCATAAACTCTCGGGGATCATAGAATAAGTTATCAAAACCAGGTGCGCGTCCGCCGACCAACGCGTAGTTAGAACCTTGTATGTTCTTAATGCTCCTTAAAGCCCTTATTGTAACCTCAAACCTTCTTCTAAACAATTCGTCTTCAGGAAATCCGTAAAACCATTTCGCATCCTTTTCTAAATACGGCATGTACCTATCGAGTATGCTCATGTTGAGATTCATATTACAGAACGAATTTAGCGGGAGTGGTCCTGAGTTTGTTATCTCAGGCACAGCCCACAGTCCGAGGTAAGCTTTTGTCTGCCCGAGGATTTGAATCAGATATCCTGAAGAAAACGACGTCGATTGAACAAGGAGAAGATCGACGTTTTCTCGTTCCATTTCGTTGAGTGCTTCAAGAGCATCTTTTTTTGTAACCACAAAATCTTTACGCCAGTAGAATTCAAACCCCATTTCCTGAGAAAGCTTTTTCAATCCTTCTACACTTCTTTGATAAACTTCCTGCTTATTTCCACGGTAGTTCAATTGAATAACTCCGACAAGCCCCACTTTCAACTTCTTTTTCATTGCGCACCACCAACTTTCTCAAACAAAGCACCCCATTCAGAATTTTGCCTGTAAAACACGGGTGGATAGCCAATTGGAGCATCTATTTCATACCAACCGCCGCTGTATTTTTTGTCACTCCAGAGGTTCACCCATTCATCTTCAGGTAAGAATACTTTTTTCGTACTTTGACCACTTTCAATAACTGGCGCTACTAACAAGTCTTCGCCGAAGAGATATTCGTACTTCATTCCTTCGGTGTCTTCAACTTTGTATTTGAGATTAAGTGGCATGATTATCGGGTTGCCGGTCGTAGAGTATCTTCCCACAAGATTTTTTATGTACGGCTTTAATAAGGCATGTATTCTACTCATCTTTGCGAAATGTAGCAACGTCTCTTCGTCGGAATCGAATTGCCAGTTCTCATCAGGCCAGTTTCCTTCATGCGTTCTCATAACCGGTGTAAATGTAGCTTGTTCCACCCATCTCATGAACAATTCTTTTGTCCTCTTTGTCACCACGACGTCCGGGATATTTTTGGCGAGTGTCGTGTACCCTCCGATATCTGAATGCGTCAAGCCTATTCCAGACATTGTCATCGAAAGAGCAGCAACGATTACAGACGGTAACCCGTCATCTTTTGACCAGTTTACCATCTGGTCACCATGCCAGAAGAGAGTGGAATATTTTGAACTGTAAAGGTTACCTGCCCTCATGAAAAAGACAACTTCACCACTTTTGCCTGCCTCTGCCACAGCTTCAGCATTTATCTTCGCCCAGTCGACCGGGAATCTATTGTGATAAAGCTCAGCGGGTGTACCATCGTAAAGCACCGCATCCGTTGGCAAGTACTCACCGAAATCCGCCATCCAGCCAGAGAGTCCTATACCTATCATGTTCGTCTTTATCACATTCTTTATCCATTCCCTCGCTTCCGGATTTGTAAAATCAACCAAAGCTGCTGGGAATGTCGTGACAACAACGTGGTACTCTTCACCGTTTGGTTTCCTTACGAGATATCCTTTTTCAGACGCCTCTTTGTAAAGCGAACCCTCGAGAGCTAAGAACGTGTTTATGTATCCAAGCGTCCTAATACCCATGTTCCTGAGCTCTGAAATCATCTCTGGAAGATTCGGGTACATGTTTGCATCGTACACCCAATTCCACATCAGTTGCTTTCCAAAAGTTGTGACTCTCTTCCCTTCCCAGTCCTGAATCCACAAACCAGATATTTTCAGACCTTTATCCAAGGCATTTTTTATCTTCTGCATCACAATGTCCCTACCGCCTTGGAGTCCTAAAATCACGCCATCGTACACCCAGTCAGGCAGAGGATTTGGCAGTCCTATTCTTTTCGTCAAATTTAAAACAGTCTCATATAGGTTATCTGCAGTGCCAAATTCAATGCTTTTCGGGATTTCATGTATTTCTATTTCATGGAAGTTCTTGTGAGAGAAATCAAATTTGCTGTAAGCGTAGGTTTCAAAAATTGCGTAATACGATCTATTAGAAACAAACGTTGGTTGTGGGAAGTATGTCGTGTACCAATCACCACCCGCATCGTCTTTAAAATTCGCAAAGTGCGTTATTATATCTCTCTTGTTTCGTCCAACTCCCTGCTCAGAAACCCACAAAGGCACCCTCTTTCCGCGCAGATTCAAATACGAAAATTGCTCGCCACAACCGTAAATCTCCTCGTTTTCAGATGTTGGTATGTAAAGCCAGAATCTGTTGAGCCCGTGTGAGTGTTCAAGAATTCTGATTTTTAAAGAATTGCTTTCAATGGTGAATTCACACTTCACCTGTTCGCCATTGTCGGAGAGAAATAATATCTCACACGTTTCGTTACTAGAAGTGAGAACTCTGAATTTCTTCAGAGGGATTTTCTCTTTGTAATACTTCGATATGTTAAAGTTACCGTGCGACATCTCGTAGCTGTTTTCACCGTACCCAACGGCAAGAATTGGAAAATCCTCGGCATGGATTAACTCAAAACCTCCAAGTTTAATTCTCAACGATTTATCTTTAATCTCGAACATTCTTATCACCTCATTAATGCTCTCCATAATCTATTTCGTTCTCAGCAGGTTCTTAGATGCATCGTATATATCTTTTGCTGTCATTTTGTACTTCTGGAGCAAGAAATCTGTCAGTCCAACTTCGCCGAAATGATCTCTCACTCCTATTCTTGCAACTGGAACGGGATAGTTTTCTGATACCACTTCGCAGACAGCGCTACCCCAACCGTTCAATATGCTGTGGTTCTCCGCCACAACGATTCTTCCGGTCTCTCTCGCTGCTTTGATTATTGTCTCTTCATCGACCGGTTTAAGCGTGTACATATTCAAAAGTCTAACGCTTATCCCTTCTTCCTCGAGCATATTTGCTGCGATAATCGCTTGTCCAACCATGAGCCCGGAAGCGATTATTGTTATGTCTTTTCCATCTTTCATTGTAAAAATCTTTCCAATCTCGAATTTTTCATCACCGTTGAAGAATTTATCTTTTCTCCTTCTGTACATTCGCGTGTATACAGGTTTTTCATGATAAATAATATCTCTAAAAAGCGAAGAAAACTGGTAAGCATCAGCGGGTTCAACAATTACCATATTTGCAAGATTCCTCATTATCCCAGCATCTTCAAAGCTCATGTGAGTCCCACCGTTCAGTTCTGCGGTGACTCCCGGATCTGTTCCCATTATCTTTACTGGTAAACCTGCGTAGGCTATAGAAATAGTTATCTGGTCAAACGCGCGTCTTGTAGCAAACGGGGTAAAGCTGTGCGCTATTGGTATTAATCCCATGTTGGCAAGTCCTGCCGAAATTCCCATCATGTTAGCCTCGGCAACGCCTACGTCGATAAATCTTTCTGGAAATCTTTCTTTGAACTTTAGAGTGCTGTCTGATCGTGCTAAATCAGCATTTAAGACAACTATTCGTTCGTCTTCTTCTGCAAGTTGCAATAAGAGTTCACCGTATGTTTCTCTAAGTTCCTTGTCAGTTTGTGTTGGCAGTGGTAATTTATCTGTCATCTTGCATCATCTCCTTCGATCTCACTTCTCAATGTTGTAAGTGCTATCTTTAGCTCCTCTGGTTTTATCGGCATATTGTGTGACGTTACTTTTCCTTCTGAGAAGAACGCACCTTTACCTTTCACTGTGTGGAGAATAATCATCGTAGGCTTTTCTTCTTGTGATAGTCCTTCGCGGATTGCGTTGTAAATCTCCTCGACGTTATGCCCATCAACCTCTATCGTGTGCCAATTGAAAGAGCTCCATTTGTCGGAAAGGGGTTCAAGGTTATTTACCTCGTGAATGTATCCGTCTATCTGCATCTTATTGTAGTCTGTGAAGGCAATTAAATTATTTAGTTTGTTATGTGCTGCAAACATCGCAGCCTCCCATATCTGGCCCTCTTGCGATTCGCCATCACCTATAAGTGCGTAAACTTTGACATCAGATTTCTTTATTTTCGCTGCAAGTGCCATACCAACAGCTGCTGACAAACCTTGACCAAGAGAACCGGCGGTCATATCTACCCCTGGTGTTTTCAACCTGTCACAGTGGCTCGGAAGATTCGTGTTTGGTTTGTTCAAAGTGTAAATCCATTCGTATGGAAAATATCCAAGGTCAGCCAAAACGGAATACAAAGCAGGACCTGCATGACCTTTCGACAAAACAAATCTATCTCTACCTTCCCACTTTGGATTGTTCGGGTCTATTCTCATCACCTTGTAGTAAAGTACCGAAAGGACTTCTGCTATAGAAAGCGAACCACCGACATGTCCAACACCGAGGTGTCCTATCATCTCTAATGTAATAATCCTAATTTGAGTGGCTTTCTTCCTCAAAAACTTTATCTCCTCTTGGGTGAGAGCTGGCAAAGTATTCAAAATAAATCCCTCCTTCTAATGTTATCAAAGTTATCAATTATCAGTATATTTGATTAAGTATCTCCAACACGTCTTCGTATCTCGGTTGACCTGGGGTTAAATCTATAATACGAGCCTCCATAGAAACCTTAGCTATATTTTCAAGCTCTTCCTCTTTAACACCATAATCGCGGAGTCTTGTAGAAAATCCTGCAAACTCTATGAGTTCTTCAACCTTCTTTGCAAGTTCATCGATATTCTTCAAGGATAAATATTGAATAAGCTCGTCCATTTTTTCTTTAACATGCTTATATGTCCACATTATCAAGCTTGGAAGAGTCAATGCGCAGGCAAGCCCGTGCTCTACGTTATAGAAACTCGTTATTGGAAAGCTTATCGCATGTGCTGCAGTTGTACGTGTTTGGCTGAACGCTATACCCGCTATCGTTGCGGCGATAGCCATCTCGTCCCTTGCCCACTCTTCACCATTCAATGAAGGTTTAAAATTTTCAAAAATCATCTTCATAGCTCTTAACGCAAGTCCTTCCGTGTACGGTTGCGTGCTTGTAGCCCAGTAGCTTTCTATGGCATGAGTTAACGCGTCTAAGCCTGTTGTACCAGCCACTCTATGAGGCATCGAGTACGTGAGAACCGGATCAACGAGTGCTATATCAGCCCAGAAAGTCTTGCTCGTCATCGGCTTTTTTATGCCATTTACAGTATATACACCAACGTTGGTTACCTCACTTCCCGTGCCTGAGGTTGTTGGAACAAGCATCAGCGGTAATCTATTCTCAAGTTTCTTTTTACCTTCAAGATATTCGCTTAACTTCCCACGACTGACAATCAATGAGCTGACAGCTTTGGCTGTGTCGAGCGTACTTCCACCGCCTATTCCAATCACACCATCGAAATTGAATTTTCCACTTGTGTAATCGCAAGTGATGCTGATAATATCGTCGACCATCTCGCATGGTGGGTTTGGAAGTATCTTGTCAAATACAAAGAAAGAATCGTACTTGCTCATCGCCCTTTTAAAATACTCGCTTTGGCTAACGTATGGATCACATATAACCAAAACGTTTGAAAAACCCGAAATCTCGCGTGAATTCTCTAAACCGCCCTTTTTGTAGACAACCCTTACAGGATTGTAAAGCTCGAAATTCTCATGCCCTTTTATCATAAGCACCACCTTCTAACCACGTTTTGATTTTCTAAAATAATTGCTCATGGTGAGTATAAAAGCACCAAAGAGCACAATAACCACACCTATTATCTGCTTTGTGTTGACTGCCTCACCGAAGAGTGACATCACAATTAAGACATAAACTGGCATAAATAAAAGTGAAGTTCTCACAAGCCAAACAGGAAAAATTCGCAAGTTCCGGTAATAAACTACATAAATCAGATACTGAAGAATACTTGCCATGACCAACCCTGTTGTAGATGCCTTCAATCCAAAATTACTTAATCCCAGTGCGACCTCATTAACCAGATTATTAAGTGAGAAGATAGAGAAGAAAACCAACGTGAAAAAGTTATTATAAAAAGCTATCACAAAATCTGATGCGGGGTTTTTCTTATCTTCTTGGACACTTCTAATAACAAACGCATTGAGACTTATAAAAAACGCGCTGAGAAGGAAAAAGACATCCCCGTAAGCAAGCTTAAATATACTACCACTGCCTGAAACGAGGGCAACGCCAAAGAGCATGAGAACCATCGACAAGATATCCATAACCCCTGGCATCTGTCCAAGAAATGCTGATATGACCGTCGAGAAAAGAACGTCTGTTCGCAATAACACTGCACCTTTCGAAGCCGATGAGTATTTGAAACCAAGAAAAGCTGTTATGTCGAGCGCAAATCCAAGTAATCCTATCAAAACTAACCTGGGAAATATATTTTTAAGTCTTAATAATTCATAGCTCTTCTTTGATAAGAAACCCACAAAAAGCATTAAAAAAAGCACAAAAGTTCTTATAAAAATCCCTGTAAAAACAACACTATACGTTGTTAATGCAAACTTGTTGGTTATATAATAACTACCCCATACGATTACCAAGGCTAAGAGATTTATTAACTTGATAAGCTACACTCCCCTTTTTGAATATACTTTTGATTAAATAAGTTCCCTTTTCAACTCACTCAGTATATTTTCCTCAACCTTGTCCCCTTTTCGCCTTTTTTCGAGTATTGAGACAAGTAGCTTGTGCTTTTCTGGTTTCAGTGGATACTTTATGGCGGAAATCACGCCTATTACAAGTAGTAGAATAGGACCAAACAAGATAATCATACGTATTGCTAATATAACATTCGCAGGCTGTTGGGGTATCTCGTTCCCAACCGGGTTTATGTATCCGACAGCACCGAGTATCAGTAAAATCACTGCCTGGACTAAAGCAGACGCAACTTTTCTCAAAAACGTTGCCATTGAAGATATATTTCCTTCTCTTCGCTCACCGCTCTTGAGTTCCGCAACGTCTGTAACATCGCCAAGGATAGTGTGTGGCATCACCGCAACGGCAGACACCCCAGAACCGATGAGTGCAGCAATACCAAGAAGCACAGCATTAGACCATTCTGGTTTGAAGAAGAACGTTGCAGCAGAACCTAACATCCACACGAAAGCTCCAAGCATATAGGCAAAATTCTTGCTCTTCTTTCTTGCGATAGTTGCGTAAACTGGAACGAAAATTATCTCTGTTATCAACAACACACCAAGCACTGCAGAAACGAAGAACGGCTTTCCAACGTAGTATTTCATGTAATATGGGAATATTACAGAGACAGTATCGATGGCAAGATAAGCAAAAAGGAACATGCCAAGGTATAGTCTGAATGTTTTGATTTTCAAAGGCTCAACAATAAGATCTTTAAAATTCAGTTTCGTCGTTGCAGGTTTGAAGTTCTTCTCTTTCGTAAACGCAAAAACGCCAAGGTACGGTAAAGCAAAGAAAGCACCAAAAATTATGGACATCAATAAATAACCTTTCTTCACATCGCCCGCACTTTTTACAATCATCATAGGCAAGACTGCACAGAGTAAAGAAGAAAGGAGCGAAAACGTGAGTCTTATTGAATTAATCGCTGTCCTTTCGTTGTAATCAAGCGTGATTTCTGCACTCATCGCTGTATAGGGTATAAGTACCATCGTAACGACAGTGTTCAAGAACATATATGCAAACAATGCATAGATAAATCTTGCAAAGATACTTTCAAAACTAACAGGATACCATACCATAACAAACGATAGGAATATGAAAGGAACACCGAACAAGAAATACGGTCTTCTGCGTCCCCACTTAGATTTGGTCTTATCGCTGATGTAACCCATTATTGGATCTGTTACCGCATCCCATATCTTTCCGACTAAGAATATTACAGAAGCAAATACCGGCGGAATCTTTACAACGTCAGTAAGAAAAATCGCGTAGAAGAAATTTATTATGTTGAAAACTCCCCCACCGTAAACATCACCAAAGCCAAAGAAGAATTTCGTTATGAAAGGCACCTTTTCTGTTCCAACCACAGTGCTAACTTGTTTACCTCTTTCACTTTTGCTCATCCCTTTATCCCCCCTGCTACTAATCCTTTGATAATATATTTTTGAAGTGACAGTGTGATTACAAACACCGGTAGCAGCATGATCGTACCTGCAGCAGTTAACTGCCCCCACTTTGGAGCATATTGTCCGAGCAAACCGTTCACTGCTACGGGCGCGGTCTTTGCATTGACTGAAGAAAGTATGAGAGCGTACAAGAATTCATTCCAAGACATCAGAAACGCAAAAACGCTTGCAACCACCAAACCGGGCGAGACTAAAGGAAAGAAGACTCTCCAGAATACAGTGAATTCACTTGCACCGTCTATTCGAGCTGCCTCTTCATAATCGGTTGGAACAGCAGCAAAGAATGGCAAAAGCAACCATATGACGTACGGAATATTGAAGCTGATGTGTGCCAGAACAATGCCCGTAAGTGTGTCCCTTAACTGCAATTGGTTAAACATTACAAAAAGCGGTATAACGAGCGATATTTGAGGTAACATCCTGAAAGTAAGAAACATGTAAGCTATCGTCTCTTTCAGCTTAAAAAAGTATCTTGTTAGGCCATAAGAAGCCATTGCACCAACTACAATCGAAATGAGTGTAGAAGAAATACCAACTATCAAGCTGTTTTTCAAACTTGCCAATATATCTCTGTTCGACAAAACAGCTTTATAACTATCCAATGTTCCTTTGAAATAAAACGGACCTCGTGCCCAGATGTCTATATCTCGCTTGAACCCGCTTGTAATGACCACTAATATCGGCATCAATTCTACAACAAGAACAACAAAGGTCACCAGAATTATTAATAAGTTCACAAGTCTCTTTCTCATCTTCGTGTTCATCATCCGCGTTCACCCTCAAATTTTATATTTCCTCTGACAATTACAAAAGCTATCGCTAAGGCTATAATGAGCAACAGAATACCCATGGATGCAGCATAACCTATGTTAAAGAATTCAAAAGCCTGCTTATTTATGTACAAAGATAAGAGCATCGTTGCATTTCCAGGGCCACCGCCCGTCATTACGTAAACTTCTGAAAATATCCTCAGCGCATCAATTAACCTAAGCAGTAATGCAGTTGCGATTGTAGGTCTCAAATAAGGAATGATTATTCGGTTAACTTTCTTCCAGAAATTCGCCCCGTCGATATCAGCTGCTTCGAGAACTTCTTTTGGTATACCTGACAATCCGGCGTAAATGAACATAAACATGAAGGGCCACATACGCCATACATCTTGAACTATCACCATACCATATGCAAAAGAAGGCTCGGCAAGCCACGCCTTAACACCAAATCCAAGTCTTTCAAGAAAATAGCTGACCATCCCGTATTCTGGTTGCAAGAGCAACCTCCAAGTTAAACCTGATATCACGGGTAGTATAAAGACAGGGAGTAATAGCAGAGATCTAACAAGTGAATAAAAACGTCCTTCCCGATTTAATAATAGTGCGACAAAAAAACCTATTACCGTTTCAATAGGAATTGCTATTACAACAAAACCGAGCTGCAAGAAAAGAGAATGTATAAACTCGCTGTCTTTGAAAAGCTCGATGTAATTCTTGAGAAAAACAAATTTCTTCTCAGTGGAATGGAAAAGATGCCACTCGTGCAGTGACATGTATAAAGAATAGAAGACTGGATAAACCAATATAGTAAAAACTATTATTAAAGCTGGAAGGACAAAAAACCAATGGGGGCGAAAGCCCCCGATTTTCCCTTTTCTTGCATTATTTCTTGAGTAAGTCGTTGAGCTCATCTATCATCTTCCTTACTGCTTCTTCTGGCTTTACCTTTCCGGAAATCGCTGCCAGCCAGTTGTCGCGGATAATTTGTGAGGCTTCCGGATACCTTGTGAACCTCGGTCTTGCAACTGCGTTTTTCATTGAGTCGAATATCGCTTTGAACCACGGCCTGTCTTTGTTGTAGTTTGGATTGAGTAATAGATCAGCTCTCGCAGGCGTAAAACCTTTTGGTATTAATTTCTGACCAGTTTCAAGTGATGACCACCAGTAAGCAAACTCGGCTGCAGCTTCTTTGTTCTTGGACGCGTTTGGCATCGCCAACACCCAACAGCCTCTGATAGCCGAACCTTTCGCTGGTCCAACTGGAGGAGCTGAGTAGATTATCTTACCTGCAACAAGTGAGTTGTTTGGATCCTCATGTTGTGGGACTAATGCTGGCCACTGGAACATCGTAAATACTTTTCCTTGGTTAAATGCAGCTATACGTTCCGCATGTCCCATGTCGAGAGCGCCCGGAGGTGAAAATCTTAAGAGTTCCTTGTAGAAATTGATGGCTTCCACAGCTTTCTTTTCATCCAAGCTCACAACAACCTTTCCACCCTGCACTGTCAAAGGACTTGTTCCAAATGCTTCAAACATGAAAATTGCTTCAGCGGTTGAGCCTTCTGTTTGCTTTGTAAATGGAGCGAAACCATATATACCTTTAGAGTGGAAAAACTCCGCCATGTCTCTTAGTTCTTTAAACGTCTTTGGTACACCAAGGTCGTAACCGTACTTTGACTTGAACTCGTTCTTGTATTTTGGGTCATTTACCAGGTCTTTTCTTGTTATCCAGATATAAACATTAGCGTTAATGGGCATTCCGACGAAAACCCCAGCCCATTGCGCTGCCTCAAACGCGTTTGGTGCGAAGATATTCAGATTTGGTTTCTTGTAGACTTTTCCGCCAAACCACGAGTTAAATGGTAACATCAAATGTGCAAGAGATGGTACAAATGGTTCATCAACCGTGACGAGGTCATAATCTGTCTTATCGGGACCAACACTAACACCGATCTTCTGCAACAAATTGCCTGATGGTACAAGCTCAAGAACAACCTTAATACCTGTTTGTTTCTCAAATTCCGGTATACCATCCTTAAGCGCTTGAGTGAGAGCATCATCCCAAGCCAATACTTTGATAGTTGTGTTGTACGGTGCAGCAAAAAGCATAGCCGCAAGAAACATCAAGCTTACCATAGTGACAAATACCCTTTTCATCCTAATCACCCCCTTGGAAGTTTTACCACTTTAAAAGCAAATGTGGTAACGTTATCACAATTAAACCACATACCAGTATTAAAATAGAAAATCGATCGTTAACTGAAAAATCAAGTGTAAGTTAAGAATTTTTATTTATCGTCCAAAATCTTCTCATTACCTAAAATTTGCTCTCTATTTCTCAATGTAATATGATAACGTTATCATAAACTCGTACAGAACAATACATTAAGGACAGTTACCGCGTTGCCAATTTTCAACAATGAGAATATACGTCTTTTTGAAAAACAAACAAGAGCCCCCTTGGGGCTCTCAAATTGCTTGTCATACTATCAAATAAAAAAAATATTCCTACACTTCCCTAACCATATTCCTATAAATTCCAGGATACGAGTTTTCTATTTCAATAGCACTTACGGTCTTTCGATAATATTCTATTGGTCCGGGGTCACCTATAACTGCATATGCATATCCAACGTTGTACATGTCGTGCAAACAAGAAAGCAGAAGAGCAGTTCCTATGTTCTTACCTCTGTAAGCTTCATCTACTCCGGTCGGTCCGAAGAATCCGCGTACCGTCGCATCATAACAAGCAAATCCGACGATTTTTCCGGTGTTGGTATCGATTGCGATAAATGAAGATATTGGCTTGTTTGAAAAAGTCATATCCGTTTCACTTGCCCAATGATTTCCGAACTTTTGCCTTACCCACTCGACTACGAAGTACTTTTCCGGACCTATGGGTCTTTTAATTTCAATACCATGTTTCCTGACTTCCTCAATTACCGGTTCGAGTCTTGGAAGTTCGTAAAGCTTCACAAGCATATCGCCCATGTTCATCCCCCCCTAAACCATGTCTGAAAGTATTTTGATAAACAACAATACCAATACTCCAAGCATGACTGGTTTTATAACTTTTGCTCCTTTCTTCAACGCCAGTCCTGATCCAAGCCAATTTCCAACAATTCCAAACGCCGCTGCTGGCAAACCTATAGAGTACAAAACCTTGTTTCCGAATATGAATGTGACGAGTGCGCCAATGTTTGAAGCAAGGTTAACGACTTTTGCTGTGCCAGAAGCACTGACATGGTCCATATTCAATAAACTTACGTAGAGTATAATCAAGAACGTCCCGGTGCCAGGTCCAAAAAATCCATCGTACATACCTATGGTAAATCCTATGGCTGTAGCTACCAATATAGTTTTGGTAATTCCATAACTTGAACCAGTGTCCTCAACACTATTTTCTTTACTCTTTCTTGGATTTGTTATCAGTACAATAATCGCAGCAACTGGAATAAGGATTGCAAGAACAACTTTCAAGATATTGTCACTCAGCACCAAAGCTAATCTTGCTCCAAGGTGTGAGCCAATGAGTGAACCAACAACAGACGGAACACCAACCGAATACACAATCGCTCGTCCCTTTGCATATCTTAAAGTGCTGAAAATCGTTCCAATAGTCGAGGAAAGCTTATTTGTGGCAAGTGCGTTGTGACTTGGTAACCCAATAAACAGATATGCTGGCAGTGATATCAACCCTCCACCACCTGCGATTGAGTCTACAAAACCTGCCAAGAATACTAATGGATACAAGATCAGCAAATTTACGTAGTTTATATTCATCTCGATCCCCCATTCTTACAATTAAGCATTTATCCTACTATAGTGTTGGTATGCGAACAACCTTTTCCAAAAGCCAGCCAATCATGTAAGCAACCGCTGCTGAAAGTCCGCCAACTAAGAGCATCTCCAAACCGCCCTTGTACCACTTTACTCCGGTAACTATCTGCCTAAGAGCCCCAACAAAGAAAAGTGTCATACCGGTAATCACACAAGAAAGTAAGAACTGATTTTGAGCAAGGAAACTTCCCTGAGAAGCGAAAACGTAAGCAATCAACGGCATAAAACCGGCAATTACAAAAGACAAGAACGTCACAATCGCACTTTTCAGTGGATTCGTATCGTCTTCAAATAGTCCAAGTTCTTCGTGCAACATTGTGTCAACCCAAATTTCCTTGTTGCTCGTGATTGCATCAACAAGATTATCCAACTTTTCACCGCTCAGTCCCTTTCTTTTATATATTTCTTTGACCTCCAGTTTTTCAGCTTCTGGCATTTTCTCGACTTCCCAGAGTTCTCTCTCTTTTTCAGCCCTTATGTACTCCCGTTCGGACTTCTCAGAAAGATAATCGCCTATAGCCATAGAAAGCCCGTCAGCAAAGAGATTAGCAAGTCCTACTATAACAGCAATTTTGGGATTCAAGCTCGCACCCGCGATGCCAGAGATTGCAGCAAAAGTTGTGACAATTCCATCACTCGCACCATACACAGCTTGTCCGATGTACTTTCCCTGCTCTGTCTTATGCCAAGGCTCGTTTCCTATATGTTCTGGACTATGTAGTTTCTTGTGTGTTTCGAAATCTCCTTTTCTGAATGCCTCGCTTGCAAGCTTGGGCCTTGATTTCTTGTAGTTAAATAAAAATCTAAACACCTGAAGCACCTCCCGATTTGTGTGAATTCACTGTTTGGATGCATACGATTTTATTATATCACGTGCATAGCGAAAAACATTCTTGCTCTAAATCGTTTTTTCAGACAAAATAGATACAAAATGTTAACCTGTTCTTTTCATACTAAGTGGTTTCTACCTACTTGACAAAAATTTTTTCTTTGGTATCATAGGATACGGTCACTGACTTCGGGAAATGTGCGAAGAAAAATGTGAACCGATGTGTATATATTAACGCCCCCATCGTCTAGCGGTCTAGGACACTGGCCTTTCAAGCCAGCGGCACGGGTTCGAATCCCGTTGGGGGCGCCAGTTTTTAAAATTACAAAAAAGGCAGGTTGGGTGCGTAGCTCAGAGGGAGAGCGTCTGCCTTACGAGCAGAAGGTCGTAGGTTCAAGTCCTGCCGCACCCACCAAGTGAGAAAAATGAATCGAAATGATGATATAAAGATTTAAAGGTGGCCAGGTAGCTCAGATGGTAGAGCAGTGGACTGAAAATCCACGTGTCGACGGTTCGATTCCGTCCCTGGCCACCAGTTTTTTTACTACCTGTACAAGAAATTCAAATTAAGTGTTGAAGTTCGCATTTTTTTTGGTATAATCATTTTTAGACTAAGTTGAGAAAAGGAGGAACTGACATGAAGAGGACATACCAGCCATCCCAGAGGAAAAGAAAGAGAACACATGGATTTCTCGCAAGAAAGTCAACACCAGGTGGAAGAAAAGTCCTTAGAAACAGAAGAAGAACAGGTAGATGGAGATTAGCAGTTTAAGAAGTAAGCGGATTAACATTTTTAGAAAAAGAGAGCGCCTGAGACTCAGGAGGGATATATCCCTTCTTTTTAAAAGTGGAAGTGCTGTCCAAAACGAAGATTTCGTCATTCTTTACAGGAAAAACGGACTTGATTACAGCAGGATCGCTATATCGGTAAGAAAAAAATTTGGAAAAGCGAACCGAAGAAACAAGTTACGAAGATGGGTGCGTGAGTGTTTTAGATTAAACAAAGATTCCATACCAGCAGGCTACGATTTTCTTATCATCGCAAGGAAGAGTTTATCTGAAAAGTTTGAAAAAAGCAACTACTGGACGGTGTGCAAGACTCTGCTGAATAACTTCGAGAGGTTAATTAATGAAGAAAGCAATATTGGGAGCGATTAGATTTTACCAAAGGTACATTTCACCACTTAAACCACCAACTTGCAGATTTGAACCAACATGTTCCACATACACATTTCAAGCTGTGGAGAAATTTGGTGTTTTTAAAGGGCTCCTCCTGGGTTTCTGGCGCATTCTCAGATGTAATCCCCTTTCAAAAGGCGGATATGACCCCGTACCTGAGTATTTTCATGTTTTCCACACTCACCAAAAAAACGAAAAAACATCTGAAAAGAAAACATAATACTAAAATTGTAGGGAGGCGGTAGAATTGAAGAAGTTAACCGTCATTTTTTTGTTGTTACTGGCGATATTGGGGGTCTCGAATCTTTACGTTGAAGAACGAGTAGATTCAATTGTTGTAACGTCGAAGTATGCTCAGATCGAGATAGGATTGGATGGTAATTTAAGCAAGGTAAGTCATCTGCTTGGACGTGCTTATCTTTTCTACGTGAACGACAATGATGGATTTGATATCTTTGGTATCGATGACAACGAATTGGAAGTCGCAACACCAACTTACAACATCGAATACGGAAAGAAAAACGAAAAAGATGGCTCATATGAATCTGCTAAGATTGTCTTCAAATACGAAAACGGTATTACAAAAACTTATTCGTTCGATAGTCTTCTTCTCACCTACGCTTTCGAGGTTTTGATAAATTCTCCAGAGGAAGTAAAGGTTGGATTGCCTCTCGTCTGGGATACAGCAAATGTTAGGTCCGCAGTTAACCTTTTTATATCGTTCAGACCGGATAGAGATTACACTTCTATAGTAAAGTTCTCTGGAAAACTCGATAAAACGCGCATTGTTGGTTCTGACATCTCATTAAAGGTCTACATGGGACCTTACAAAAAGACAGTTTTAAAACACGCATTCAAAGATGACTACGAAAGAATAATTGATTTGGTAAAGACTGTTCCTGGTGCTGGTAAATGGTACAGCTTCCTTGCGGACGGTCTCAACGAATTTTTCAACTGGATAAATTCCTTAGTGAAGAATTTTGGTCTGACAATAATCATTTTCACAATTATCGTCAGACTTATACTTTATCCGTTCTACCACGCACAGACAAAACAGATGATCCAAATGAGAAAACTTCAGCCCGCTGTGGAAGCGATTAAGAAAAAGTACAAGGAACCTCAAAAACAGCAGGAAGAATTGATGAAGCTTTATAAAGAAAACAAGATTAATCCATCAAACGGATGTTTGATGCTGTTAATCCAGTTCCCAATATTCATGCTCCTGTACGGTGTAATCCAGAGTTATCAAGAACTCTTCTCAACATCTGGTGGATTCTTAATTTGGCAAGACCTGTCGGTAGGCGGATGGGGAAATAACTGGCTATTCTTGGTTATCACCATAATAACAAGCTATTATTTAGCACTTATCACAAGTCAAGACAGCAGGACAGCTTGGCAACAGATTATAATGGGGGCTATATTCCCATTCTTCTTCGTGAATCTGCCAAGCGGTATATTCCTCTACTGGACAATGAACTCCATTATCCAGCTTGCTATAACTTACTACATTTACAAGAGGTACAAAATTAAAGGTCTCACTCAACATGAGCTTTGGGGTATACAGAAGAGAAAGTAATAAACAATCTGATCAGTCTATTGATAATATAATCATAACCGCAAGAAGAGGTGATTCACTTGAAGACTTTGAACTATGTTGGGAAGAGCGTTGATGAAATTATCGAACAGTTTAGGAGCGAGTACGACGTTTTGGATAAGGAGTATGACGTGAACATAATAGATAAAGGAACACACGGTATATTCGGTCTTTTCTCCAGAGACGCCGTTGTTGAAATAACTATTTCCAACAAGTATTATGAAAGAAAGCTTAAAGAGTTTTTGGAAGAGATATTCAAAAGATTTGGTGTCGATTACTATGTCGAAGTTGCAAGCAGAGGTAAAACTTTCATAGCAACATGCCACAGCGAGGACATAGGTAAGGTAATCGGTAAACACGGAAAGGGATTGGGAGCGCTGCAGCATCTTGCGAATATATTCTTGAACAGAATTACGGACACCAAAGTAACAGTAATTATCGACGCAGGTAACTACAGAGAAAAGAGAAAAGAACAGCTTGAAAGAATCGTGGAAATGGCTGTTGAGAAAGCTAAAAAGTCAGGAAAGGTCAAATTGGACCCAATGTTCGCTTTCGAAAGAAAGCTCGTTCACGAGATAGCCAAGAAATTTAGAGACGTTCACACTTATTCAGAAGGCTTGGAACCTTACAGATACGTAGTAATCGAAGCGAAAAGAGGGGGGAAGAAAAATGAAGATAGGCGACATTTCAAGAATGCAACCGCTTGAAATTGATGGCGGTAAGATATTGAAAAGAGTTTTGATTGGTCCGAGGGACGGTGCACCCAACTTCGTCATGCGTTTATTCACCCTCAAACCTGGAGCATCGACACCGTACCACACACATCCTTGGGAACATGAAATATTTGTCGTTGACGGCGAAATTGAAGTTGTGCAAAAAGACGGGAGAACTAAGGTTTCACAAGGTGCGTTTATATACGTAGAACCGAATGAAGAGCACCAGTTCCATAATCCTTCAGAAAAAGAAGCTTCCTTTATATGTGTAATACCAAAAGAGGGTGGCGAATAAAAAGCGTTTCAGGAAATAAAAAATTAACGTAGAGTTATAGAATAATTAGCTCATACACTTACTTGACACTCCAAGAGTGATATGCTATAATTACTCACGGTCTTGAGCGTCGGGGCGTAGCGCAGATGGCGAGCGCGCCGGTCTTGGGAACCGGAGGTCGCTGGTTCAAGCCCAGTCGCCCCGACCAGCCATGCGGGTGTAGCTCAATTGGTAGAGCATCGGCCTTCCAAGCCGAGGGTTGCGGGTTCGAGTCCCGTCGCCCGCTCCAGATTTATTTTTTTAAATTTTTTCAAGGCAGCGGCCGTAGCTCAACAGGATAGAGCATCGGACTTCTAATCCGAGGGTTGTGGGTTCGAGTCCCGCCGGCCGCGCCAGAGACAGCAAAAATTTAATAGAAACTATCTGTGGTGGCTATAGCTCAGTTGGCAGAGCGCCTGACTGTGGATCAGGTGGTCGAGGGTTCAAATCCCTCTAGCCACCCCAGTTTTTTATATAATACCATCAATTGTTCACAAGGACGCGCTCGTAGCTCAACTGGATAGAGCGTCGGACTTCGGATCCGATGGTTGCGGGTTCAAGTCCTGCCGGGCGCGCCAAAAGATTACAATCACGGTTTGCAAAACGTTTGCCACTGACGGAGCCCATCTTTTGAGCAGGAACACAGGAAAAGACTTTCGTGTGTCGGAAAAAAGGAGGTAGAACTATGGAAGTACTAAAGGTCTCTTCAAAATCAAACCCCAACAAAGTGGCTGGTGCTTTGGCTGGTGTAATTAGAGAAAAAGGTAAGGCAGAGATTCAGGCTATAGGCGCAGGTGCGGTAAATCAGGCTATTAAGGCTGTCGCTATTGCAAGAGGTTACCTCGCTCCAAGCGGATTTGACCTTGTTTGTGTTCCGGCCTTCACGGACGTTACAGTTGAAAATGAAACAAGAACCGCATTAAAGTTCATCGTCTTCCCAAGAGAGTAAGAATTTTAATAGAATGATTAAAAAAGCGGTCCGAATGGACCGCTTTTCTTGTTTCATTAGTTGTTTTGATACGCATTTAGATCAAAATGACCGTGTCCGGAAAGCGTGAATACAATTGTTTCTTTCCCGTTATCTTTTGCCTTTTTAACAACGTAGGCTATAGCATGTGCCGATTCAGGTGCCGGTATAATGCCTTCCAGTTTTGCAAATAGCTTCGCAGCTTCAAAGACTTCTTCTTGTGTTACGCTTGCCGCCTTTATTAAACGTTCGTGGTACAGCTTCGACACAATCGGCGCTGCACCATGGTATCTTAAACCTCCCGCATGTATTGCTGGAGGTACGAAATCTTTTCCGAGTGTATACATTTTCATCAACGGAGTTAATCCAGCAGTATCTCCATAATCATATCTGAACTCTCCTTTTGTAAGCGACGGGCAGCTCTCCGGCTCAACAGCCACGAGGTCAATCTTTCTGCCTTGCAAGACATCTGGAATAAATGGCAGAATCGTTCCACCAAAATTTGACCCACCACCATGACAGGCTACTACCATGTCTGGGATTACACCAATCTTTTTCAGCTGTTCTTTTATCTCCAAGCCGATAACGGTCTGATGCAGTAAAACGTGGTTCAGCACACTTCCCAGTGCGTATTTCGTACCTTCCTCTGACAGGACAACTTCTATCGCTTCTGATATTGCTATCCCAAGTGTTCCAGGGTGTTCATCAGAATAGTTCTTGCCAAAATTCGTTAACTTACTCGGACTGGGCACCACCGAACCGCCAAAAATGTTCATCAAGGTTTTTCTAAAAGGCTTTTGGTTGTAACTAACTTTTACCATAAAGACCTTGACATCCAGACCGAATTTTGCCCCAGCGTACGATAGTGCACTACCCCATTGCCCTGCTCCTGTCTCGGTGACCAATGTTTTCGTACCGCTGATCTTATTGTAATATGCCTGAGCAAGTGCCGTATTGACTTTGTGACTCCCTGTCGGACTTGTTCCTTCGTACTTGTAGTATATCTTTGTCCTCGTCCCAAGATATTCCTCCAAGAACTTTGCCCTGATTAGCGGTGTTGGTCTGTAGACTGCGTATTCTCTCAAGACTGGTTCAGGAATCTTTATATATCTTTCCGTGCTCATCTCCTGTTCGAGCAATTGTTCTGGGAATATCCTCAACAACTTCTCAGGACTCATCGGCTCTTGAGTTTCAGGATCAAGTGGCGGGTCGAGTTTGAAAGGAATGTCTGCAAGTACATTGTAATAACTTCTCGGAAGTTCCTCGGGTTTCAATGCCACATACTCTCTAAACATAACTATCCCCCCTAACGTTATTATTTCAAAACGTTTGTATTCAACTTCCCGCTATAAACAAAATCGCCGTTCTTTACTTTGAGTATAACTATCTCTTTTTGGGCATTTCCTTCCTTATCTATCGATATCGCTCCAGTCGCCCCCTGGAAATTCTTGATTGACCTAATAGCCGTAGCTATAAGCTCTGGTTTTGTTGTTTTCGCTCTCTCTATAGCACTTACAATTAGCATGTAAGCATCATATCCAAGCGCAGACAATGTAGAAGGCTTAACTCCGTACTTCTTGACAAATGCTTCGACAAACTTCTTAGATACCTGCGTCACCGGAGCGTCTGGGTGGTAGTGGTCTGAGAAGTATACTCCTTCTACCGCCTGTCCGCCTATCTTTATTAATTCAGGTGCGTTTGCTCCGTCTCCCGCAAGGATGTGTCCTTTGAATCCGAGTGACCTTGCTTGCTGGGCTACCAACGCTATTTCGTTGTAGTATCCTGTCACAACTATCGCTTCTGCTCCGAATGCCAATGCTTGTGACAACTGAGCGCTGAATTCGCTGTCTCCTGATTTGTACTGGAGTTGCTGTACTTGTCCGCCGTATTTTTTGAACCTTTCGATAAAGTAGTTCGAAAGACCGACGCTGTAGTCTTGTTCGACGTCCGTGAGAACTGTTGCTTTCTTAATCTTCAGCGTCTTAACTGCGAATTCTGCAAGCGCTGTACCTTGGAGTGGGTCGATGAAACAAACCCTTGAAACAAACTTCTTGCCTTGCGTCACGAGCGGGTTCGTGGAGGCAGGACTGACCATGGGAACCTTCCTTTTTTCTGCTATCTCACCTGCAGCAAGAGAGTTTCCGCTCATAATTTCACCTATAACAGCGACAACACCCTCTTTGTCGATAAGCCTTGCGATACCGTTAGCTGATTCTGTTTTCTCGCTTCTTGTGTCCATGAAGACAAGCTCGATCTTTTCACCGAGTGCTGTGCTCTTCTCTTCGTGCGCAAGCTCGATGCCTTTCTTCACCAAATCACCAGCCGCAGCCAACCCGCCTGTGAACGGAAGTAATACACCTATCTTCACAGTTGCAACCGAAAAGACCGAAAAAACAACCGTCAATAACAAAGCAAAACCTCTTCTGAAAATACCCATACGCTCTACCTCCTTATACCAATGTAATGATGTGGGGAACAATTATTGAATTAAAAATAAAAAAGCCGGGTATGAATTTTACTCATACCCGGCGATTGTCCACTTGTTTCCTATGCTATACCCTTGCTCACTGAATATATCGTCTTAAGAACACAAGCAAAGGGGTGGACAACCACCGGTTGTCCACCACCACCAGAAGTTAACTGAACTATTTAATTCTTTTGATTTTGCAACCGTCAAATATGTCGATAAGCTACCACATAAATCCACAACGCCGCACCCCGTACACTGTTATAATTTTTTCCGATTATACCACATCCTCTCTTTGAATGTCAACTATTTTGATTATCACCAATCATCAGTAATGGCTTAAAATCCCCTTCTCCTTGGCAATCTTCTCGCATTTTTTGTAACCCAATACTCCTAAGGTAAGATAAACTAAGCTTGATATAACCAGCCACAAAAAGTCAGAACTACCTGTAGCTGCGGACATGCTCAAATCTTCAAACACAATTTTTTTACCAAGCAAGACGCCTTGAGTTAATGGAAGCATTAAACCTATCTTCCTAACTATCTCAGGAAGGTTTTCAAATGGAATAACGCTTCCGCTAAGAAAGAGTAGAATGAATGAGAAGACGTACGAAAGCTGTGTGATTTGTTTAAATAATAAGCATAAGCCTGCTATGAGAAGGTCAAATCCATATATACCCATGACAGTAATCCTTCTTCAAAAATAATATTGGGGAATTCTTTTTATTACTTAAGAATTAAAAATAGTTGGCAATGACAAGAGAGGATGCGGGCTAAGTGCAGAGAATTCAGAACATGATCGAGCTATAAAATGAGTGGCTGTTAGGGGCAATACGCGAGCAAACCACAAAAATTGGCAATGGATTGTCTATATTTAAAGATTCAGTCTTCCAAAACCTGTTGAAAAAGCTTTTGAACGTATTTGTCCATTTCACTTTCAACCTTGGCTTTGTTCGATGAATTTAGAAATGGCGAATCTATAGTTATCACGATTTTATCTTCAAGAACCCTTACCTTACCGCTTCCGAAAAAGCCAACCTTGGCACTGTAGGAATATTCGTCGGTTCGGAAGAGTTTTACACCATACTTTTTAATGTACGGTTCCATTTCACGCTCCATGATGGTAAATATCTTCTTTCTATCAAAAGAATGAGAATATTCCTTTGTTATAACCACATTAATACCCCCTATCAGCAGAAATTCGTTCAAAAATTGCACGGTTTATCAACTTTTTGGCTATACATAGCTGCCTTTTTTGCAAGCTCTTCTTGTTTAACCCAGTATCCGTCAAGGATTCCCTGAGATGCCAGTTGACCTAAGAATTTGTAATGGTAATCGTAGAGCACCCCAGGACCTGCATTCCACAGGGGAGTACCTGGAAGTGGCATGAATGTGTGCGCGTGTATCTTTGCTTTGTATTTCTTGACTATCTTGTTTATGAAATTAAATGTCTCTTCAACGTCTTCCTTTGTTTCAAAAGGAAAGCCGAATATGAAATCTACTTTGGCATAGAAGCCGTTTTGTGCAAGTATTTCAAGAGCTTCCTCAACTTTCTCGACGGTGTGTCCACGCCTTATCAGGTTCAAAATCCTGTTGCTTCCGCTCTGTGCACCTATAACAACGTAGTCGTGGTTGACATACTTTTTGACAACTTTAACCATCTCATCTGTAATGCTCTCAGGTCTAATGTCAGATGGGAATGTACCAAAGTATATCTCTTTTACACCCGTCGATTTCACTTTGTAAAGCAATTCATCGACAATCTCAGGCCTTGGAGTTACACCGTTTTTGCTACCGTATCCAAATGCGTTTGGTGTTATAAACCTTGCCGTCGTCTTGTTGTGTTTGACGGATATCCGTTCATATTCTACAATCTGCTCGATGCTCCTGTGCCTCACTATTTTTCCTGCAAGTCTCGGCGTTTGGCAGTATCCACAGTCAAATGGGCAGCCACGGGATATCTCTATTGGCATGAATAGTTTCTTTTTTTCGCAAACAGCTGGGAAATCATCGAGATTCACCCTCTGCTTAATACCATCGAATATCCTTGATTCAGGGATTTCGCCACATAGGAACTTTACGATATTCTCTTCACCATCACCGACGAAGACGTAATCGAAACCGATGTTGAGCATTTCTTGTGGGAGTGCGGTTGCGTGAGGTCCACCCGCAATCGTTGTGTACCCGTTCTCTTTCAAAAATCGCACCTCAGCCAAGATCGTATCTATATCGAATGTCATAAAAGAAAAAGCAACTACAGTATCCGTTGCCGGATACTGCAGTATTGTGTTCACATCTTTAGTTTCAAGAACTTCTATGTTATCTAAACGGCTAAGTATGGCACCAACAATTGCAGCTACGCTGTATCTGTTGTGTTTCGTGGTTCTGAATACTATTCTTTTGAATCTACTATTCAATGCTCTCTAACCCCAAATTCTCTTTTTAACATCGGCTGCCGAGTCAGCTAATAACAACACATGGCCACTGTCCATGAAAATGATTGAATTGCACTCTTTTCCGTACGTTAAGTTTACTATCTTTCCTCCGATCTGGTTACTTGCTCTGATTCTCCTTGAAATCGTAGAGCTGACAGGCACTACAGCAACAACTCTACCTTTCACAACATAGACGTTCTCACTCGCTCTTACGATAGGTTCCATACTATTACCTCCATAACGGTATATTTTCTCGAATTTTCTTGAATTTTAAACGTTGAATCTTATTGTTATTATATCTCCATCTTCTACGATGTGCTCTTTTCCTACAAGTTTCATGAGCCCTGCATCTTTGACAGCCTTTTCTGATCCAAGCCTTATTAGGTCCTCGTACTTTATAATCTCCGCCTTTATAAATCCTCTCGCCAAGTCGCTGTGTATCGCACCTGCCGCATCCACCGCTGTCGAATTCTTTCTCAGTGTCCAAGCTCTAACTTCATCTTTACCAACCGTGAAGAATGATATAAGCCCGCACTGTGAATACAACGCATTTGAAAGTCTCTCTATGCCTGTTTCCTCTGTGCCAAGTTCTTTCAAGAATTCCATCTTCTCTTCTTCGCTAAGCACATTCAATTCCATTTCGAGTTTACCGCAGAGCTCGACATATGCAAAGCCATTTTCTTTGCAGAGATTTACTATCTGTTCTTTTGTATCATATGCCTTTTCTGTAAATTGCTCTTCGTCAACATTTACAACAACAGCGGTGGGTTTTAATGTGGCGAATGAAAAACCGCCGAGCATTTTCTTCTCTTCTTCTGTCAATTCTACCTTTGACAAGAATTGTTCGTTTTCAAGTGCTTCCTGCAATCGCTTCAGCAATTTTAGTTCTATCTCTTCTTTCGGTTCAAGTTTCCTTTTTGCGTTTTCGAGCCTTTCTATCCTGTTTGTAACAACATCAAGGTCTCTGAAAAGGAACTCGTCCAACGTGGCCTTTAACTGGTCTACAGGCTTTTCAACCTCAGGATAAGGAACTGCGTCGTTTTTAAATGCCCTTACTACAATAAGCAATGCTTCGGCATTCTGGATAGAATTGAACACGGCTGTTCTTTCTTTAGCGTCTTTTATTTTGAGAGCAGGGGTATCAAAGAATTCCAGTGTTGCATAAGTAACTTTCTTCGGCTCGTACATCTTCGCAAGTATATCAACCCTCTTATCATGCACCTTTGCTATGCCTTTCTCGTGCTGTTGAGAGAAAAGGTCAACTTCAAGACCGGTAAGCAAAGAGAAGATTGTTGTCTTTCCAACTTGAGATAGCCCTACTATTCCAACTTTCATTCTTATTCCTCCTTGAAAACTTTGATGAGTTTAGCGATTCTTTCGTTTCTGCTCTGCTTCTTGAGAGTATTGATAAAACTCGAACTGCGTTCCGCTTTAGCTAAAGCAATCAATTTTCCTTGAAAGTAT
This sequence comes from Fervidobacterium gondwanense DSM 13020, assembly GCF_900143265.1. Classification (NCBI taxonomy): domain Bacteria; kingdom Thermotogati; phylum Thermotogota; class Thermotogae; order Thermotogales; family Fervidobacteriaceae; genus Fervidobacterium; species Fervidobacterium gondwanense. The sequence continues at coordinate 170,592 of NZ_FRDJ01000004.1, forward strand.
ATCTGTATCAAGTCGTCTTTTTCGAAATCTTCAATTTCAATTATATCATTAACAGTAGGCTGTACACCGTTAAAGATGCGTTCAACGTTATTGACCTCAACTTTTGGAAAGTCAAGCACCTGTTCTATCGGTATCAAACTCCTTATGGCTTTTTCCCGGATTTCATCAACATTCTCATTTCTATCGATTTTCGGAATGTTTATCGCATCATCAACTGAGAATTTTCCTACGCTTATCCTTCTCAATTCGACAGCTGTTGCGCCGCAGCCAAGCTTGTATCCTATGTCCATGCAAAGGCTCCGGATATATGTTCCCGAAGAAACTTTTGTCGTAAATTCCACGTACGGAAGCGCTATTTTTATATCATAAATATCATATATCGTTACTTCTCTCGGTGGAAGGTTTATGATCTTCCCTTCGCGAGCGAGTTCGTAAAGCTTCTTACCCTGGTATTTCTTCGCTGAATACGCAGGCGGAACTTGTTTGTAAGTTCCAACAAAGGATTTTACAGCCTCCAAAATTTCTATTTCAGAAACTTCGACTGGGTTTTCTTCCATAACTTGACCAGTAATATCGAACGTATCGGTTATAACGCCGAGTTTAAATTTTACTTTGTAAACCTTTGTATCGTGCTGGAGATACTCAAGTAATCGTGTCGCTTTGCCAACACCTATCACCAAAAGCCCTGTTGCGAATGGGTCCAAAGTCCCCGAATGGCCCACTTGTTTTACAGAAAAGAGTCTTCTCACCCTGTCGACTATGTCATGCGATGTTGGTCCTTTTTCTTTATCTACCAAGAGTATTCCATTAACAGTCGAAGTCACAAAACCACTCCATATTTATTCGGATTTTAGATTATTTTCACCAATTTTCCAAGAATCTGATATCGTTCCTGACCAAGTCTCTTATATCCCTAACACCGTACTTAACCATCGCTATCCTTTCCACACCAAGCCCAAACGCGAGACCTCTCCATTGTTCTGGATCATACCCAACGTTTTTGAAAACATTCGGGTGCACCATACCAGCACCGAGTATTTCAAACCACCTGTTGTTGAAGTATATGTCGACTTCAAAGCTCGGCTCAGTGAATGGGAAGAAGCTTGGTCTTAGCCTCACTTTCGTGTTTTCGCCCAGCAATCTTCTCGCAAATTCTTCGAGGAAATATTTTAAATGCTTAACTGTAACGTCGTGGTCAACGTACAAGCCTTCCATTTGTGTGAACATCGGAAGGTGTGTTGCATCGTAGTCTCTTCTGTATACCCTACCAGGTGCAACGATTGCAAGTGGTGGTTTTCTTGAAAGCATCGTTCTTATCTGAACTGGTGAGGTATGCGTCCTCAACATGTATTCTTCGTTTATGTAAAACGAGTCGTGCGAATCTCTCGCAGGGTGCCACTCAGGAGTGTTAAGTGCATCGAAATTGAACCACGGCTGTTCAACCTCAGGACCTTCTACAACTGAAAAGCCCATCGAAATGAATATGTCTTCCAATTCCATCTGGACTCGGCTGATTATGTGAAGATGCCCGACATCTCTTTTTGCTCCAGGCATCGTGTGGTCAACCCAGAGTTTTTTGTAAATTATTTCTCTTTCTATCTCAGCAAGTCTATTCTTCTGCTCTTCAAGCAAGCTTTCAATTTCTTCTTTGAGTTCGTTGACTACCTTTCCAAATATCGGCTTTTCTTCGGCAGGTATGTCTTTGAGCTTCTTCATGAGGCCCGTCACTATACCGGATTTTCCTAAGTACTTAACCCTCAAATCGTTCAGTGTTCTGCTGTCCTGTGCGTTGCTTATATCGCTTTTAGCACTTTCAAGGATACCTCTCATTTCTTCATAGACTTTGCCTTCTCTTTCTTGCATAGTGAATTCCCCCTCTATTTTTTAAAAATCAATTATTCTTCTCACTTTTGTATTTTGCCAAGAGAATATACTACTAACCCACCAAGCGCTATCCATAGGAACATTCCAATCAGTGTACCTGTACCATGGAACGCCGGGGTTATCGGATAAAGCGAACCAGCAACGAGTCCTAAGATGAAGTTCAAAATCGACTGCTTCGCCTTTTCCAACCATATCTTCAGTAGTTTGGAAATCAAACCTATGCCAAACAGAACACCTGAGCCGAGCACAATGATGAAAAGAATGTCCGAACCGGTGAAATCTCTTGATGCAAATCTTGAAACTGTGGCAATCGCTTTTTCGTAAAAACCGAGAATCATGAGCATGAGAGAGCCACTCAAACCTGGGAGTATCATTGAGCCTCCCGCTATAACTCCTGAAACGAACAACCCAAAATAGCTAATTGAATCTGAAACTTGAGTATCTTGCAGTTTCACCGCGTTACTCACAACGTATGGAATAATAACTATCAATACCCCAACCAAGAATTCAACTATTTTAAACGTGCGAATTTCGTCTTTAAAATTAATCAGAGAGAGCAATATCAACCCGTAGAAGAAACTGTATGTGTAAAATGGATAGTTTTCAAAAGACCAAGACAATATTTTGCTGCCACTCAATATTCCTATTAACAACCCAAGAGCTATAAGTGATATGAAAACCAGGTCCTTCTTAGATATTTTGAGCTTCATTACGTCATTCACAACTTCTATGAGCCTTTCAAAGACACCTATTATAACGGCTATCGTTCCACCACTTACGCCGGGAATCACATTTGCCCAGCCCATCAGCAAACCTGCTATAACCGTTCTAAAGAAATTCAGCACCATTTAATTCTCAGCACCTCACTTGTACTTTTCTACTACTCTTGACTTCGTACGCTGTCAGCATACCACCGTATACGCAACCCGCATCGATTCCTATTTTATCTTCGCCTACATATACGTCTTCCATCGGAGTATGCCCGAATACCACTATATAACCGAGGTTGTGTTTTTTAAGTATGAACTCTTCCCTTATCCAAATTAAGTCCCTCGAGTCTTGCCTTTCCAAAGGGACATTCGGTCGAACTCCAGCGTGTACAAAAAGGAAACTATCTTCGATGTGATAATACTTAGTATTTCTAAAGAAATTCATATGCTCCTCGTTTAAAGCCTGTTCGTTCAGATTTCCATAACTTCTCCACGTAGCCTGCGCACCGTTTATTAACCACAAGTATGTGTCGTCATTTCCATCTATCACATCAAGGAGCATCTGCTCGTGATTCCCACGAAGAAATATACACTGCGTTTGCTTTGAAAGTGAGATCAAATAATCGACAACGCCTTTTGAATCGGGTCCTCTATCAATATAATCACCGAGGAACACGAGTTTATCCTCTGGTTTTGGTGAAATCTCAGAAATCAATCTTTCTAAACTTCTGAGACAACCGTGGATATCACCCACTGCCCATAGACTCATGTCGATTTACCACCAGATTATTCCTATTTTCCAGCCGTCTTTTTAGATTTCGACGCTTTCGATGTTTTAGGTGTTTTTGAACCTTTTGCTTTATTTGGCTTTGTGTATCTTTTTCTTTTCTCTTCCCCAGTTGAGCCTTCTTCATCTGTTGATTCAGGTTCTTGTGCTTCTTTCAAAACGTACAACTTTCCATTATCGATAACTCCGAAAATATCGTTTTTCAAAGATTTATTCGTCTTGCATTTTGGACAATGGAGATAAAGTCCAAATTTCCCTACCTTAAGTTTATAGTTTCCCTCGCAGTCTTCACATTTCAAATCAGTATCAAAATCTATGCTGAAGAATTCCTTTTCAGCTTTCTGCAGATCCTTTCCGAATTCGGACAAGAACGTTCTAACAACTTCTTTCCAGTCCTTCTTTCCATTCTCCACCTCGTCGAGTTGTTTCTCCATTTCCGCTGTAAAATTCTTATCCACTATGTCAGGAAATCTCTGCTCGAGGTAATGATTGACAACAAAACCTAATATCGTTGGAACTAATGTTCTTTTGTTTTTGACAACGTATTTCCTATCTAAAAGTGTTTGAATTATGGTAGCGTATGTACTCGGCCGTCCGATCCCTTCAGCCTCAAGCGTCTTAACAATTGATGCTTCGCTGTATCTGTCCGGTGGCGTGGTTTCCGATTCAACTGTTTTCGGCTCCACGTTGTATACTTCACCTATCCTCAGTTCTTTGTGCTCCTCGCTAGCTTCGTTATCGATTGTGTAGACCTTTTCAAATCCGTCAAATATTCTTTCTCTGATAGTAGCTTCGAATATGTATTTGTCTGATTGAAAGTCATAACTGTATTGCTTGTAAACTGCACTGCTCATCTGAAAAGCGATGAATCTTTTCCATATGAGTTCGTAAATCTTGTAGTGGTCCTTATCAAGTAATTCCTTAGCCTTTTCCGGTGTCAAACTTATATCGACCGGTCTTATACATTCGTGAGCGTCTTGAACTTTAGTCTTCGTTTTTGATGAAGATTTTTTTGGTTGTAGATTTCCCAAGTACTCTTTGCCAAAATTATTCAAAATAAACTCCTCTGCTGCCTCCTGAGCCTCTTCGGATACTCTCGTAGAATCTGTTCTCATGTAAGTTATGAACGCCCTGTGTCCGTTCTTAATATCGATACCTTCGTAAAGTTCTTGGGCGATTTTCATCGTCTTGGAGACTGGAAATCCAAGTTTGCTCGCCGCATCTTGTTGGAGCGTACTTGTAATAAATGGGGGTGGAGGATTCTTCCTGACCTCTTTGATTTCTATGTCTATTAACTTCACATTTTTAACATCCTTCAAAACGTCATCAGCAATTTCTTTCGTTACATCAGTTGGTTTTATTTTTTTACCGTTGATTTTCGTAAGATAAGCCTTCAGTTCGGCTATCTCAATCCAAACTTTATAATACTTCTGTGGAACAAACCTGTATCTTTCTCTTTCTTTTTCGCATATAATTTTGAGTGCTGCTGACTGAACTCTTCCAGCACTTCGCGCGTCTTTTATGATACGCCACAGAAGTGGGCTTATCTTATAACCCACTATCCTGTCTAACACTCTTCTGGCGAGTTGAGCGTTTACTTTGTTCATATCTATCTCTCGCGGATTTTTAACAGCTTCCTGTATTGCGCGAGGAGTGATTTCGGAGAAAGTAATTCTATTCTTCCCCTTCACTCCGAGAATTGTTGCCAAATGCCAAGCAATGGCTTCTCCTTCTCTGTCCTGGTCGGATGCCAAATACACTTCCTTTCCTTCAGCGGTCTTTTTAATCTGCTCAACTACTGATTCCTTGCCTGGTATAATTTCGAAATCCAACTTAAGTGAATTTAAGTCAACGCCAAACTGTTTTTGAGGCAAATCTCTTATGTGTCCTTTTGAAGAGATAACCTGATAATCCTTTCCAAGTATTCCCTCTATAGTCTTAGCCTTCGCAGGCGATTCAACAATTATTACCTTTCTTTTGCCGCTGCCCGTTTCGTTTTCAATCTCGCCTGAAGATTGTGTTTTTGTCCTTTTCTTGTTCTTTGTTGCATCGCTCATATTATCACCCACTTAACAATTTACTTTCACCATAGTTCTTCGATTAGATGAAACTGCTGAAAAGACATTATCAAAGAATTACCTAAGGAAAAATCTTCTGCTCAAGTTCGAGTCATATTCGCTCCATTCTTTCTCTCTGTCTTCCTTATCTATTATTTGAAAGACTCTATTTATCTTGGAGTCCATGTTCTCTACAAAATGAAGAACTAATGCCTCCGGCGTTTTCGGGAGCACTGGTGCACCCCACTCGAATTCCCCATGGTGCGAAGCTATTAAGTGTTTTAAGCGCAGAATTTTGTCGTAACTTATGCCCCTTGCTTTTTGAGAGAGCATCTCAACGCCCATCAGGATATGTCCCATCAATTCACCATCGGTGGTTACCTCTATACCTTTTTGGTTTATAACGTATTCTTTTACTTTTCCAATATCGTGAAGTAGTGCTCCAGTTATGAGCAGGTCTTTATCGAGGTCATCGTAGATGTTGCAAACACTCTCAACTATCTTTGCAACATTAACCGAGTGTTCCAACAATCCGCCCCTGTAGGCATGGTGGATTTTCATACCAGCAGGGGCGTTCTTAAACGCCTCTGCAAAACTCACATCTTCCACAAAAAACCTTTTCAGAATTTCTTTATAGTCGTTATCGCGTACTTTATCAACGAGCCTCAATAGCGTCTTATAGAGCTCTTCAACGTTCTTTACACTTCCAACAAATCTCTCAACATCGTACTCGTTCTCGGTCAATTTCCTAACAGCGCTTTGTGAATTCAAGATGTTTATTTGAACTTTCTCTTCGAAATAAACTACTTTTCCCGAAACGCTGACAACGTTGCCAGGTTGCAAAACTTGGTCGTTAAGTTCTGCATTGTACCAATCTATTGCCCTTACGCTTCCTGTTCTGTCTTCAAGGGTCAGTAGTAGAAACTTTTTCCCGTCCTTTGTCTCTTGGAGTCGTTTACTTTTTACTTTGAACACTCCATCGATTTCCCTATCAACAAAATTCCTCAACTCTTCCGCGTAAGGCGGTCTCAACTTTTCCAGTGCTTCTCTCAGATTACTCACAGTTCCATCCCCTCGTATTTTCTCGGAACTCTTTCAGATATCCGGCATGTTACCTCGTAATTTATAGTACCAACAAGTTGTGCGATCTCTTCGGCTGTTATGATTTTATCTCCTTGTCTTCCTATCAAAACAACCTCGTCACCAATATTGACCTCTGGCAAATGTGATACGTCAACCATGAATTGATCCATGCACACTCGCCCAACTATGGGGCATCTCTCGCCGTGTATCAGTACGTATCCTTTGTTCGAAAGGCTTCTCCAATAACCGTCCGCATATCCAACAGGAATTGTGGCTATTTTCATTTCACTGAAAGCGGTGAATGTTCTGCCATAACTCACAGTGTCGCCTGGCTGGATGTTTTTGACATGCGAAACAACCGATTTCCAGGCCAAAACAGGTTTTAGTGAGTCGCTCCGAACTGTATCGCTAGGTTGAAGCCCATAGCTTGCTATACCGACTCTTACGTAATCAAAGCAATTAACAACCTTAGACAGTGCGGCGCCACTGTTGCATACGTGTTTAATTCTTACATCTAAGTCCAATTTTCTGAATTCCTCAGCTTGCTTTTCAGTAAATTCCACATCGCCTTCTTCCGAACTATCGGCAACCGCAAAATGCGTGTAAGCACCGTCAATTACAAAATTCGCCTTCCTTGCGGCTAACAGAAATTCTTTCGCTTCAGATGGGAAAACTCCTAATCTTCTCATACCTGTGTCGATTTTTATATGGCATTTCGGCCTAAAAGCATATTTTGTATATCTCCATAATTGTTCCCAAGAGTAAAGGGTAATCGTTAAATTGTACTGCTCGGCCACATGGAGCATATCTGGTGCAACGTAGTTAAAGACGAGTATTTCGGATTTTATGCCGTGCTTTCTTAGTTCTACGCCCTCTTCCAAAAACGCAACAGCAAGAAAGTCTATTCCGAAGCGCTCCGCTGCTTTCGAAAGCGCAACGGCTCCGTGCCCGTATGCATTCGCTTTCACCACAGGCATAACCTTAGCAGGAGCACAGTGCTCTTGAAAAAATTTCAGATTGCTCAAATAGTTCCTTACATTTATCACCGCGTATGTTCTTCTACTCTCCACTTGCCCTGCCCCCTTGGTAATCGTTCAATTATTATTCTTTTCTTTCAACAACTAACATGTTTGTCATCCGGCCAATTTTATTAACACCATCCACGGGAGGTATTCTGTAAATCCTCCATCTCGTTCTTATGACAGTTTCTAAAATTCCACTCTTCACACCAATTATATCACTCAAGTCTATTGAAAAGTACATCGATTTCAATTTGCTACCTTTTATTTCTATTTTAAAAATCAGGCTTTCGGCAAACATTATGACTAAAATAAAATAAGCTAAGATAATCACGAAAGTTACGAAATCAGATAACGGAAGAGAAAAAAGATAGAGCACGAACGGTGTGCTCGATGATAGAACTAATAGATTCAATATCTTGTACCATTTTTTAACTTTTAGCACCATATAATCACTTCACATAAGCTTTCAGTCTTTTACAGCTTTAAAAAAAGCGGGGATGTCCCCGCTTTTTATGCTTCTACTTCAACTGATTGAGATCTGCTAACGTATCTCTTTACCTTACCGGCCTTGAGACAGCTTGTACAAACACTCATTCTCTTGACTGTACCATCGTCAAGAAGAACCCTAACTTTCTGAACATTTGGCTTGAACCATCTGTTCGTGTGTCTGTTCGAGTGGCTGACATTCTTTCCTGCTCTTGGTTCTTTCCCGCATATTTCGCACTTTGCCATGACCGCTTCCTCCTTTATTCCAATATTAATTGCTTCATCGCTTTTTAGCATTCCCGTGTTATGACAATGCTAACAGAAAAGACTGCTACGTGGTATATTATACCAATTCTCCCTGTAAATTCAAGTGGTATTTTTATTACATTTTCTTATTTTATTTCCTGCACCTGTACGGTATTAGTCGTTCCTGGTTTACCCCACGGTATTCCAGCAACGATGACTACTTTATCACCCGAATTCACAAATCCAAGTTTCTTGGCTTTTTCTGTAACGCTCTCGATCATCTCATCGGTTGACAAATTTTCTTCAAGCATAACTGGTAAAACACCCCAAACAAGTGAAAGCCTGCAGTATGTTTCATACGAATTCGTTGCTGCCATTATTGGTATTGCCGGTTTGAATTTAGAAACGTGTATCGCCGTTGAACCGGTACTTGTAGCTGTTATGATCATCTTCGCGTCTATATTCTTCGCCAGAGTAGTAGCAGAGTAAGAGATGGCGCTCGGCAGATCCAAGCTGGACGAATACTCTTTTAACCAGTCCAATTTGAATGTCTCGTATTCTTCCATATATTTTTCCGTATTCTGCGCTACCTCGTCCATAACCTTAACAGCTTCGCAAGGATATTTACCTATAGATGTTTCCGCTGAAAGCATTATCGCATCAGTGCCATCAAGTATTGCGTTCGAGATATCGGTAACTTCCGCTCTTGTAGGCGTCGCGTTGTTTATCATACTCTCAAGCATCTGGGTCGCAGTTATGACGGGTTTCTTGTAAAGATTAGATATTTCAATAATTCTCTTCTGAGCAATTGGTACTTGCGAAATTGGTATCTCGACACCAAGGTCTCCCCTTGCTACCATTACGGCATCTGATTTTATTATTATTTCTTCCAAATTGTCGAGGGCTTGAACCGTTTCTATCTTTGCTACAATGGGGATATCAGTAAGCTTTTTCGCATCTTCTATATCTTTTGCCTTCCTCACAAAGGAGAGAGCAAAGTAATCTATTCTCTCCTCATTTCCGAGTTTTATGAATTCCTTATCCCGCTCCGTAATCGAAGGAATGGATACATCAACCCCAGGAAGATTAACGCCACGCTTATGTGTTATAGTACCGCCCCTTTCGATGATACATGTTATAGTCTTTTTTTCGACATCGACACTGTCAACCGTCAACGCAACAGCTCCATCGTTTATAAGTATCTTTTCACCAGATTTTATCTCTTGATAAAGCTTATCGTAGTTAATCCAAAATCTCTTTTCACTTCCAACAAATTCTTCACCACACACGATTTCACAGTATTCCCCTTCTTTTAAAGTCACGTAGTCACTTTCGAATTTTCCCGTTCTTATCTTTGGTCCTGCAAGGTCAAGTAGTATCGCCAAAGGATAACCTTTTTCTCTCACTCTTTTTAGCCTTTTTATACGCTCCCCGTGAACCTCAATAGTCTCGTGAGATGAATTGAGCCTGAAAACATTAACGCCGCACTGCACCAGTTTGGTTATATTCTCTTCCGATTCGCTTGCAGGTCCAATAGTGGCAACGATTTTTGTTTTTCTCATTTTTGCACCTCCAATCTAATTATTTCTCACCTTTTAGACCGTATGCTATTATATCACATCCTTCGTAGATTCAAGTATTTAACTATAAAGAAAAACCCCTGCACCTTTTCATGCAGGGGTTTCAAAAGCAACTATTGTCTGTTAATCGATGTTCCACTTCGTAATACCTATTATTAGAACAACAACAAACGCCCAAGTAATCGAGAACAGAGGTATAAACGCCGCACTTTTTACCCAGAAGAAGTCTATGACATTCAAAGCAATCATTAGAATGCTCATGTAGACTGTCTTGTGCATGCCTTGCCTTACTCTGAGCTCTCCGAAATCTCGAGCTATTATGAAAGTCAAAACAGCTAATATCACGTAAGCTACTGGTGAAATCGACAAGCCAAGCTTTGTAAAGAATGTCTTAAAATCTCCTGAGAAGAAGGAAACGGAGATGAGTATGTAAACCATAGAGACTACATTTGCAATATTCATAGAAGCCTTTGATTGCTGTATAACAGAAAGTATGATGGGAACCGCAAGAACGATGTTTGCTATAAACATCAATACTGAATAAGCGTTGACATTTGTCATCTATGTATCACATCTCCTTAGAGTGATTTTCTGTACTCTTCTTCACTCATGAGTTCATCGAATTCCGCAGGGTTTGATGCTTCAATCTTCACAAGCCAGCCTTCCCCTTCTGGGTCTTGGTTTATAATTTCAGGATTCGTATTGACTTTGTCGTTAACTGCCACGATTTTGCCACTGACTGGAGCGTAAACATCACCAGCTGCTTTAACACTTTCCAAAGAAACTATTACATCACCCTTCTTTACTTCTTTTCCAACTGCTGGAAGGTCAACGTAGACAATATCCCCGAGTTGCTCTTGCGCGTACTGGCTTACGCCAACATATCCTGTCTCGTTATCATACCATTCGTGCGTTTTCGCAAACCTTTTCATTGAAAGATACCTCCCCTTTTTAAATTCAAGATTAATAACCATTTTTCATTATATCACACAGACAGTAATTATCCAACATCTAAAAATTTTATTCTATCTCTGTATAACTCAAAAACCTTGCTAATTATATCACTATCTGAATAGTTCTCGACTATCCTTTTTGCATCTTCACGTGCTAAGAGCATCAATTCAGTATCAGAAATTATATCAGCTACTCTGAATTCTGGTAAACCGTGCTGACGTGTACCGAAAAATTCTCCAGGTCCTCTCAATTTTAAATCGTACTCTGAAATCTTGAATCCGTCATTTGTGCTCGCAAAGAACTGTAACCTATCCCAAGCCTCTTCCCCAGCTTCGCTGACTATAAGGAAGCAGTAACTTTGCTTTTCTCCCCTTCCTACCCTTCCCCTTAATTGATGGAGTTGCGCAAGCCCAAATCTTTCTGCATTTTCAATCACCATAATGGTGGCATTCGGAACGTCTACTCCAACTTCTATGACCGATGTTGAGATTAGAATCTTCAATTCTCCGCTTGCGAATTTTACCATCACTTCGTTTTTTTCATCGTCAGACATTCTACCGTGAATTAATCCTGTTGGAATATCGGCAAAGATGTCTTTTGTAAGCATTCTATACATCTCTTCCGCCGCCTTTGCATTGATAGCATCCGACTGTTCTATGAGAGGATAAACTATATAGGCTTGGTCACCATTTTCGGTCACCTGTTCTCTGACAAACTTATACACATCTTTCGCACGTGTGTGCCTCATCGTAAATGTCTTGATTTCCTTTCTTCCAGGTGGCATCTCGTCGATGACTGAAACATCGAGGTCGCCATATAACGTTAGCGAAAGTGTTCTCGGTATCGGAGTAGCTGTCATGATCAGCGTATCGACTACTTTGCCTTTGGATATAAGCTCTTCGCGTTGTTTAACACCGAATCTGTGTTGTTCATCTATGATTACAAGCCCTAAGTTCGCAAAGTGCACATCTTCTTGTATGAGCGCATGAGTGCCTATCACCACATCTATATCCCCGTTTTTCAATCCGAACTTTATCCGTTCTTTTTCTCTTTGAGATGTTGATCCGATAAGAAGAGCTACCCTTATTCCAAGGTTCGTTAAATGAGTGAATACTTTCTGGAAATGTTGCATTGCAAGTATGGATGTTGGAACCATAAAAGCACTTTGATACCCTGCCTCGTAGTTATCAACAATCGCAAGCTCTGCAACCAATGTCTTACCGCTTCCAACGTCACCTTGGAGCAGTCTATTCATCGGATTCTGACTTTTCAAGTCATTTTGTATTTCCACGTGGGCTCTAACTTGAGCATTTGTCAATTTAAATGGAAGTTGAGAAATGAATTTCTTACTCAACTCGCCTGTAAATTCCTTAGCAATACCTCCAATTTGCTGGATATTGGCTTTTGATAAGAAGAGCGCAATTTGAAAGAGCAAGAGTTCCTCGTACGCTAATCGCCTTCTGGAGATCTTTTGGTGGAAGACGCTTTTTGGGAAGTGCATCCCAGCATATGCCGTGTGGATATCCACGAGCTTTCTCTCTTCTAAAACTTCCTGTGGAATAACTTCTCTCAAGTTGCAAGCACTTCCAATATTGTCCGACACTATTTTCCTTATAACCTTTTGGCTAAGATTTTCGGTTAATGGATATATCGGCAGTATTGTGCGTTCGGGTGTATCGCTGATCGATACTTCTGGGTTCTGGATCTCCATAGCTCCGAAGAACCCTCTCTTTGTCGTGCCCGTGACGTAGACTTCTCTGCCTATGAGCTGTTTGATCTCAAGTTCTCTGAATTCCTGATTGAACCATTTTAACAATACTTGGCTTATCCCGTCTTGCAGTAATGCACTGATTATAACGAGGTTATCCTTTCTTGTCTTTTCAACACTCTTTATTATGCCCTTAGTCGTGACTTTCTCATTTTCTCGCAGGTACATCAAAGGGATGATTTTTCTTCTGTCTTCATAATCTCTCGGAAAATAATTGATCAAATCATTTATCGTTTCAATCCCAAGCTTTCTGAGAAGTCTTTCTCTCGATGGCCCAACACCTTTCGCATACTTGATTGCTACATCGAGCGGGTTGTAACCATCAAGGCACTCAATTTTATATGTTAAATAATTATACTTAAATCTCTCTACCATACCTCTAACTTGCGACAGTCTGTTCAAAACTCTCTGAGTAGGTAATTTTTCAGCACTGACAATGTAATCCCTAAACTCTTCAAGCTTTTTCCTTACCACAAAATCACTTAACAAAGGATCATCAATGCGTTCAAAATTATCATCTATATATTCGATGAGTGCTTTAAGATTATTTTCTGTTATATCGCCAGACAGCTCATAACAATTATCCATGAATTCCTCAATAAGTAGCATCAGGCCACCTCTTTCGCTATGCCACTTAACATTGCTTTAATAATACATATAAAGGTAAGTCCATATACCACTGTTCTGGAACCTGATTTTCTTACTTGCCTTCCCCAAGAGTTTTTCGAGCTCTCCGCTCGGGTGCAGAAGGTAGAAGTTCGAATTTGGGAATTTTTCTCTCAATTTTGGAAGGAATGATAATATTTCTTCTCCTTTGAGGCGTTCTCCATAAGGTAAGTTGGAAATAACCCACGCCCTATCTTCGAAAACTGTTAAATCTTTAAAGTCAGAGCATCTGAATTCAGCATTGCGCGCCGAGCCAAAAACCTCTATCGCTCGCCTGTAATTTTCTCGAGCTATTTGAATCACCTTGCAATCTTTGTCGCTTCCAACAATTATGCCATCATTCACATCATACGCTTTGAATTCATCTCTAAGATCTCTTTTCGTCCTCTTCCAAATCTCTTTCAGAATTTTCCATTCTTCTGATGAATACTTTCGACGAACATTCGGAAGTTCCAAAGTTGATGCCTCAATAGGTATAGTTCCACTACCGCAGAACAGGTCAAATAGTGGACCTCCACTCCACCTTGAAAGAAGAATGATACCAGCCGCGATCGTTTCCCTTAGTGGCGCTTTACCACTCTTTATTCTATATCCGCGCTTTGAAAGTGAATCGCTTCCTGTTGTGTCCAAAATCAGATGCACTTCATTGTCTTTTATGAGCAATATCACCTCATATATCGGACCACTTTCGTTGCTGCCACCTATGTTTTCCATCATCGCTTTTTTTGCCACTGATGCAACAGCACCTGTGGCGCTTAGCTTAGAATTTGTTATCTTTAATTTTTCAATAACAATTTTGGCGTTTTTTTCAACATACTTATTCAGATTCGAACTCCTAACGCCGGCAAATAACTCATCAAACGTTTCAGCATGGAATTTTGCGACAAGTATTGTGATCCTGTCTGCTGATTTTATTTTCATATTTAGAAAAGGTATATCATTTAATGGCGCAGTAAAAAATATCCTCCCTGAGGAGGAATATACGATTTTATATCCGTATTTTCTGAGCTCAACGGCCACCGCACCTTCCAACCCTGAAGTACAGAAAGCAACTAAGGTGACTAAGTTAGAATTGTCCGATTCGAACAAAATAATCACTCCTGATTGCCGAAGACGAGCTCTTCGTTATTTAATAACACGTACGTCGTGCCTTCAAATAACCTTCCGTCTTGAGATTTTGAGGAAAATAACATTCTGTTAACAACACCATTGTATATTATATGCCCAAAAACATTCACATTACTAACTTGAGCACCTACCCACATCTGCGCTTTTCTGTAAAAGAACTTCGACGGATAGTTAGTCTTTTCGAAGCAGACAAACAAGTCTGGTTTTGCTTTATCGTAATTTTCAATTATGCCTATCTCGTTTCCTATTAGTACTCTTAGTATGAAGTCTTCAAATTTGACATCGATTTTCTTATCGATCGTGTATTTGAGTATTCCGTATTGATAAATATACACTTTGTTGCCATCGAAATAAAAAGTATAAGGTACTGAGAAATTATAGCCTTTTACATCTGTTGTTATAAGTATGTCAACATCGTATTCGCTCGAGATAAAGTGACTTCCAGATAAAATTTTCACTTATCTCATCTCTCTTCTCAAGACTTCATAAATTATTATACCAGCACTCACAGAGACGTTTAGAGAATCGATTGGTGTCTTCATAGGTATCGCTATCAAATCATCGCAAGATTCCTTCACAAGCTGCCGAATGCCACTTCCCTCATTACCCAGAACTATACCAAGTGGTCTTGAAAGTTCTATATCCCAGATGGGTTTTCCTTGCATGTGCGCTCCGTAAATCCAAACCCCTTTTTCTTTGAGTTTCTCAATATAACGTGCTAAGTTGACCACTATGACTATCGGTATACGAAATATCGTACCTGCAGATGCTTTTATTGCACCCGGTGTTACGTGTGCACTGTTATCTTTCGTCAAGACGACCATATCAACACCAGCAGCCACACATGTTCTAACTATCGAGCCAAGGTTCTGTGGATCTTGAACTTGATCAAGCAAAACGATGAACGGATTCTCCGGAAGATATGATTCGTCATAATACTGAAATTCGCCTATATCTATAACAACACCTTGATTCTTCTCTTCTCCACAGAGTCTTTTGAGAACCTGCTTAGGCGCTATCGTAAAAGGCAGTCTTTTCTCTTTGACTTTTTCAATCAGCTCGTCGAGGTCTTTATCGTGTGAATCTGAAAAGTAAATCATTTTAACAGGTTGTGAGCTGAGAAGCAATTCTCTAAGCACGTTCCTTCCATAAACTATCATGCGTTCTCATCCTCTTCTTTCTCTTCTTTACTTTTGACTGAGTTCCAGTAACTGTCCATCTCTTCCAAAGTCATGCCCTCTAACTTTTTCCCGTCGTTTTCTATCATCTTTTCCATCTTTTCAAACCTTAGGATAAACTTTTCTGTAGCCTTTCTGATAGCACTCTCAGGATCAACATTCATAAACCTCGCAAGATTCACAATCGCAAATAGCAAGTCGCCAAATTCTTCTTCTATTTCTTCTTGGTTTTTTGCTCTTCGTAGTTCTTCTATCTCTTCTTCAACTTTATCCCAGACGTCCTCGATTTTCGTCCAATCAAATCCCACGCCCGCTGCATTTTCTTGCACTCTGCGTGCCAGAGACAATCCCGGTAGTGCGTGATTCACGTCTCCTATGCTCGTTCTTCTCTTTTCGCCTTTCTCTTTTGCCTTTATCTCTTCCCAACGAGCATAAGAGTACCCTTGCGCATCTCCAAATACATGTGGATGCCTTCTAATGAGTTTATCGTTCAGTGTATCGATTACGTCCTTTATCGTAAAAGCACCGCGTTCTGAAGCGATTTGCGAGTGAAAAACAACTTGCAGAAGCACATCGCCAAGTTCTTCTTTTAATTCTTCGTCGTCATTTAAGTCAATAGCGTTTAGGACTTCGTACGCTTCTTCAATCAAGTATGGTTTAAGAGTTTCGTGAGTTTGTGCTTTGTCCCAATCGCATCCATTTTCGCCACGGAGTGTTGCCATTATCTCCACTAATCTTTCAAATTCTCTTCCAGCCATTTCATTACTTCCCCCATCTCTACTTTTAAACTCCTGTTCATCAACGATTTTATCGACTCAACAGGTGATTTTCTGTTGTAGATAACTTGGTATACTTCCGATATTATCGGAAGATCGAATTTATCGCCGTAGTTCTCTATTATTGCCTTACAAGTGTAAGCACCTTCTACAATCTCTTTACTTGCTTCCAGCAAGTGTATAGGGTCATACCCTTTTGCCACCATTTCGCCATATCTTCTATTTCGGCTGTGCTTACTTCCACAGGTGACAACAAGATCACCAATTCCAGCAAGTCCCATAAACGTTAGTGGATTAGCTCCGAACGCTGCTGAGAACTTCGCAATCTCGTACAACCCTCTCGTAATTAACGCCGCTTTTGCATTGTCCCAACCGCCCAGCCCATCAACTATACCAGCCGCTATCGCTATAACGTTCTTTAATGCACCCGCCAGCTCTACACCTGCTACATCATCGTGCACGTAGACTCTAAAATACTCGTTCGAGAACTCTTTTTGGAATACTTCAGCCATGTGCCCAGCAACTACAACTGCGGTAGGCAGGTGTAACGCTACTTCCTCAGCGTGTGAAGGACCTGAAAGGATCGCATACGGACATTTCAATACTTCATCAACAATTTCTGAAACTCTCTTCCCCGAAGATATCTCAATACCCTTCGACAAGTTCAGAATAACGTTAACTTTGAAATTTATCTTTTCAAGCACTCCTCTTATGTATTGGACAGGAACTGCAAGGACTATGACATCTGCAGTTTTCCCTTCATTTATATCGTTCGTGACTAATACGTCCAATTTCGCATCCGGAATGTGTGGCATCGTTTTTCTTTTATTTAAATCGTCAGCATGTTCCTTTGTATGAGCCCACAGCATTACATCGTGACCGTTGTCTTTGAGAAGTTGGGCGATAGTACACCCCCAACTGCCTGCACCAAGGACAAAGTATTTCATAAATACCCACCCCATAAAGAATTCAAAGATAATGTTACAATACTATGCAGCATCATTGCGACAGAAAGTCAGCCAAAACTTGTACAGACCACTTAACAGCCGGTGTTCTGTAAGGATTTGAAGCGCTGTCAAGTTTTATAATCCATTCTTTTGAATTTTCTTCCGAAAGGTCTTCTGGATACGCTACTAAATAATAGTGCTGCTGAAATTCACCATCGGTTGAGATTATCTTTATCAAATAAGCCTTTCCTTCCATCTGTTTGTACAAGCCCTTTACAACCACTACCTTTGACCTGTCCTTGAACACTTTTCCTTTCAGTTCATCAAATTTGCTTTCGTTGACCGCACATTTTGCATGTGGCATTTCATGATGCCCTCCTATCAATCTTTCGACCTCAAGATGAGTCTTTTTTCTCAAGATTACAGAATAAATATTTCTTCCGTACTTTATCCACTTCTGCTCGTACCTTGTCTTAATCTCTCTGTCCGGATTCTCCACAAAACTCATCAATTCAAAACCTTTTTCCTGGGCTATCTCTATAGTTTGCCGTGCATACCATTCGACATCGGTCGCAAGTTCGAAAGTTCCGTCATCTTCGAGTACATTTGAAAGTGTCTCAAAGAACTCCGGAACTATAACCCTTCTTCTTTCGTGCGATTTTTTATCCCAAGGAATTGGAAAGTTCATTATCACCTTTTCAACACTCTTTGGTCCAAAGAATTCACGCATTCCAAATCGCGCATCTGTAATTACTAACCTAACATTTTCAAGATCCTTTATTCTATTGTGTGCTTTTTTCATAGATGTAATTGAGACTTCAAATCCAACGAAATTTTTCTCAGGATGTTTCGACGCATAACGTTGCAAAAATTCTCCGCCACCGAACCCTATTTCGACAATCAAATTGTTATTGTTTCCAAATATCTTACTCCAATCTAACGGTAGGTAATCGAAATCAGCAGGCTTTATCTCGCGAACGTAAAGATTTGAAGATGATTTTCCCTCAAAAACACTACTCAAGACTAACACCTCACATTGCATTTATTTAACTATTTGAAATAACTTGCAAGCTCGCTTCTGTACTGACCTGTGGGATACACTTTCTTGTATGTTTCGTATTTCTGGCGAGCTAAGTCCACCTTACCCTGATTTATGTAACAAAGTATGTTGTAATAATATACGTCTTCTTTGAAATAAACGTCAATGTCCTTTAGCTGAACTTCTAGATAATCAAATATAACACTCGCGTTGCTGTAATTTCCGTTTGTGTAGAAGCGCAGACCAATCAAGAACAGTTCTCTTAAATCCTTTGTCTGCCTTATTATTTCTTGTACATTTTGTTGGCTACCATTAGAATTGTTGGTATCTGCGCTTACGCTTCCGTTACTTGTAGTTTTGTTCGTTTGGCTGCTGTCATTTTCTTTTTTCACAGTGTTAGAAGAATTACTATCTATAACTTTCTGGGACAATGAATCTACCTTTGACGATAATGTTGAAAGGCTGGCTTTCAAACTATCAAATTCACTCGACATTTTTGATAACTGGTTTCTCAAATCTGTAATACTTTCAGAAAGAGATGAGAGTTTAGTATCCATACTAGATAAGTTAGACCTGTAAGTCTCATTTTGCCCACTTAGCGAATTTAAAGAATTCTTTATCTCATTTACCTGTTTCGAAAGCTCAAATACTTTCTGACTTAGAGCTTGTAATTCAGAACTATCACTTAATGATGTTGCAGTCTTCTCTCGAACATCTTTGCTCAGTGTTCCAACACTGTCTTTAACTTCTTTTATTTCGGACGTAATTGCGTTAATTTGTGATTCTATGTTGTTTAGTCTGTCGATCATACCAGATACTTCTGGATTAACCTCATCACTTTTCACGGTACTTATCTCTGAAATTTTCGTACTCAGCTGAGCCAACTGTTTAGATATATCCTCTACCCTTGTGAGAATTCCTGACTCAATACTATTCAATTTATCGGTTATGTTAGATATCTCGGAGTCCTTTCCGTTCTCGGCTGATGCACTTATTCTTGCAATGCTCGAGCTTAATTCCGTGAGCTGTTTAGAAATATCATCTATCTTTTTTTTCAATACAGTTAAGTCAGTTTGTGTTGTCTTATCAGATTTGTACGTGTTATCTTGGTTGCTCAGCTCATCTATAGAGTCTTTCATAGAATTTGTCAGCTTCAGGAGTTCAGACACCTTTTGGTCTAAAGATAACAGCTGAGAATCGCTATTACGTGATGCAGAAAGGTTTTTCTGGTTCTCTTCAACACTACTTCTGAGTAAAGACATTGCATTTTTGATTTCTTTCATTTCAGATGTGATAGAAACAATTTCTAACTCAATATTACTCAGTCTGCTCACTATATCGTACGATTGTAACGTATCGCCTCTTTCACTTGCCGAGTTTCCTCTCAAGATGACCGAGGTTATGTCACTCAGCTGTTGGAAGATTGCATCGATTTTCTTTTCCAAGGCAGCCACGTTATTCTCAGTCACTTTTCTTGAAAGTTCAATCATGGCAACCTCAAGATTAGATATTCTCTCTTTTAAGGTCTTAAATTCTGCATCAAGCTTTAGAATGATTTCATCATTCACGTCTTCAACATTAGTTTGAGAAACACTTTGTGAATCAGCCTGTGTTTGAACTTTTGACACTAAGAAGTCTTGTATCTTGTTCATTTTAGCTTCCACTTGTTCTACTTTACCGTTCAGTAATTGGACTTGGTTTACTAACTTCTGGATCATAGAGGTATCTATCGAGTTATATGTATTATAAACTACTGTCTGCTCCGGCTCCTTTTCTATTGTGGTATTAGCTTTGACAGAGGTAATACTTCTTGATAGATTTGAAATCTCGCTCTCAACAGTTACAAGCTTCGATTTTATGTAGCCAAGCTGATCATATAGTGCATTCACCAAATTACTTGGATCTACATTTCCGGAGGTACTGGTCTGTAATTGTATGTCCAACTTCTTATCGAGGTATTCGAGACTTGCTCTAATGCTCTCGACAGTTTCTGAGAGCTTTTTGTACTGTTCGTCAATTCTTCCATTGTATTCTTCGAGTTGTTTACTAAGAGAATCAAGCCTCTTCATAACGCCGGAAAGCTCCAGCCCGCCAGGATGAGTAAAGTCTATGAAAGAGATTATAAAATTAGCAAATACAATGACAAAAAGCAATATCACGGCTAATGGCAATAGCAAATTTGAAAAAGATTTGCCCTTCTTTATCTGCAACAGAACTGGATGCCCTTTATCAAGTTGTCTTAGGATATCTTTTAGGAGTTGGATTTTTTTAGAATCTCCACGTCTCATTGCAGCAAGCAATTCCGTTGCTACTATCTCGGTTACTTGCGGGAATTCTTTCTTTACCTTCTGCAATTCTGCAATCGCTATTGGATAATTCTCTGCTTGTACCTCTTTAAGTATTTTCTCCAAGGCTTCCGAAATACGTGAAGAGTCTTTTTCAATCGCGTCAACTATATGTAAGTAAGAACGCTGATGCTGTTCGGAAAGGTAGTTGAATATCTCAACAGCTTTTGAGTAATTTCCAGCCTTTACTTCGAGCTCAAAAAGGAGGTGATTGTAATTCTTACCGAGTGCGCTAAGGATGTTTCTGGCAAGAGATAGTTCATTATTAGCTATAAGTGTTCTTATAAACCGTTCAACTGACTCGGAAAGATTCGAAAAACCATTTCCATTCTGAGAGTTGAAAGTTCCAAAATCCATTTACATTCCCCCCAAGATGTTGTACCTCTTATTTCGTATGTTTCGCCATGGTATTAGGTATAAGGTTCAGTAATTGAAACGCACTATTCATACCTTCGTTTGGCACGAGTTCCGCAGCTAAGCCAAGCTTATAAACAGCAGTCTTAACTGCTTCAATGGATTCAAGATGCTGCGATAAGAGAGCGCTTATGATTCCTGAAAGAATATCGCCGCTGCCTGCTTTTGAAAGGGACGTGTTTCCGGTTATATTGAAATAGGTATTGGCTCCATCTGAAATTATCGATGTTGAATCTTTCAAAACGGTGATCACATTATAATTTCGTGAAAAACTTTCGACCCTTTCGTAATTCTGCTTCACTTCTTTGATAGTTTCTCCGGTCAATCTTGAGAATTCACCTGGGTGAGGCGTCAGTATAATGTTCTTCTCAAAACTCTTCATTTTTAGCATGCTTGTCTTGTTCGAAAGGATATTCAAACCATCAGCATCTATTATAAGTGGATTCGGCAACCTGATCAGATAATCAAGAATATTAAGCTTCTCTTCAAGATTTTCTAAGTCCCATCCAGGTCCCACTACAATAACAGTGTTATTTTTCAAATTTTCAAGATACTCCAAGACATGTTTACCGTTAAAGCTCTCACCAATATCGACACAGATAAGTGAGGGATCATGGTTAAGTGCACACCGGCAAACCTCTTTTTGTGATAATATCTTCACCATTCCGGCCCCACTTCTTTGTGCGGCAAGAGCCGTCAGTATTGGGGCTCCAACGTACTTCTTTGAACCTCCTATTATTATAACTTCGGCAAAAGTGCTTTTGTTCGCCCATCTTGGCCTTTCTGGCAATTTTATTTCGTCTTCTGTAAGAAGATGGCGTTGAATACCTGTATACAATATGTCTAAGGTAGGAATGCCAATGCGTGCTACCTTTAACTTGCCTGTGAGTTCACGACCAGGGAAAAGCAAATGACCGGGTTTGGCATAGCCAAATGTAACTGTCAAATCAGCTTGAATCGCACTTCCCATTATCTTTCCGCTATCAGCACAAACGCCGGATGGTATATCAACCGAAACAATGCACTTTGAATAAATGTTCATAAGTTCTATTAAGCTTGTTATCTTTTCGTCAGTGATATCTTTATTCAGACCTGTTCCGAAAAGCGCATCGATAACGATATCAGCTTCTGATATGATTTTTGAGGTTTCCTCAATTCCTATATCATTAAAGTTGTAGCAAACACCACCATGTTTAAGATACCTGCTATGATTTTTCCTGCTTATGTCAGTTTTTGGCTCACCCAAAGAAATAACTCTGACGGCTTCCGTATAGTTGAGCAAATCTCTCGCGATAACATATCCATCTCCACCATTATTGCCTGTACCGCAAACAACGACAAAACTCTTTGAAGTTAAGTCGCCGTATTCATTCCATATCGACTGGACAACCGATATGCCCGCTCTCTCCATTAAAATCTCTTCAGAGATTTCAAAATCTTCGATAGTCTTCTTTTCAAGCTCTTTCATTTGAGCACTTGTCAGCACAATCATCTTCTCATTCCCCCCAACCTTCCATAAAGGAAGGTGTAAAGCTTGTAATATCGCATCACTTTAAAAACATATCGCTCACCCGCATCACTTTTTACATCGTCCGGAGCGTACGGGCCTGTGTTGTAATGTACAAGTGCAGTCTTCAAATCTCCATCTTTTTCAAGCAAGTAGTTCAAATAAAGACAGCCTAAGGCAATATTTCCTTCAATGGTTGTGTAGTCATAGTTTGTTTTGAACTTTTTGTTCACCCATTCTGCTGTTGACGGCATAAGCTGCATTAAACCGTAGGCTCCCATATTTGAAACAGCATCTGGTCTAAAACTGCTTTCTGTCCTTATGACACTTACAACAAGTAACGGATCCAATTTTCCAGAGTACTGAACAACTATGTCATAATACTTCAAGGGCATGATTCTAACAAAAAAAGAAAAGAAAATTATAATACCAAAAAGTAAAATTGCGATTGTTACTCGCATTACTTGGCCTCCTGAAAATTGGTATAAGTTTTTTCGGATCTTTCCACTGACTTAAATTATAACACATCACACTTCATTGGACAATTTTAGATATGCTTAAAAATTTCCTATATATTATTTATTAACCTTATCATCAAAAATAAGTATCCGGTCGCTATAATGAAAGGACCAAATGGTACAACTCTGCTTTTACGGAACTTGGAAAAAAGAAGCCCACTTATGGAGGAAATAAACATCAAGAATGGCATGAACAAAAAACCTACAGCGAAAGAATAAACCGGGAAAAGGAAAATATCGCCCTCTCCGATACCTCCTTTGTATCTCCATCTTAAAAAAAGAAGTATGGATAGAGCAAGTATACCACCTATAAGGTCAAGAAGTATGAACGAACGAAAATATTGTATGTTTAAGTATATCCCAACCCCAAGCGTTACAATCCACGTGTAATCCGGAAGAAGCATCATCTTCAAATCTGTAAATACAGCTGGCAAATTTACTAAGAACAATAAATCAAAACAGGTAGCTATATCCAAAGGAAAGATGATATGGTTAAGAAGGAAAACTATACCAAAGACGAGCTCTATAATTGGGTACCTGAGAGAAATCTTGCTACCGCAAGTTCTACAGCGCCCACGGAGAATGATGTAACTCAGCAACGGAATATTATCGTACCAAGCTATCCTTTTTTTGCAAACTGGACACATTGAAAAACGGGGCTCATTTATCTTGAGCCCCGCAATTGGTCTATATATTAAAACATTCGCAAAACTACCGAATACCGTGCCTATAACAAATGAAAACAAAAGCACTATTTTATCCCACATAGCTCTTTCTCCGACTGAGTAAGTAGTTCATCAAAGAACTCTCTCTTGCCGTACAAATACCAGAAGTTATCACTCTTCAACTCATCGACGATCCTTCTTGCCTTTTCGATTTGATTCATCTTTATATATGCAACAGCGAGTATCAGGTTGAGATGTCTTGCGTCTGGGTTGGCGTTAATTATAGTTTCAACAGTCTGTATGACTTTTTCGTAATTTCCTTTCTTCAAGTGCACTTTTGCCCAAATCTCAACACCGTTTGGATCGCTCTTTGGATCCATTTCAAGTATCAAGCTTTCATATTCGCGAGCCTTTCCATCATTTCCTGCTTTTGCGTAGAGCTCTGAAAGTTCGTAAAGAGCGATGATGTTGTTCTCAGATGTTTTCCTGAAGTTTTCGAGCACTTCGATAGCTTTTTGAATCTCATTGATTTTTGTGTAAGCATCGGCGAGCATAAAATATGTAAATGTGTTAGATGGCGAAAGTTTGATCTCCTTTTCCCAGTATTCCACAGCCTTATCGTATTTACCCATGTTGTAGTATGCTTCACCGAT
The DNA here is from genome assembly GCF_900143265.1 of Fervidobacterium gondwanense DSM 13020. Lineage (NCBI taxonomy): Bacteria > Thermotogati > Thermotogota > Thermotogae > Thermotogales > Fervidobacteriaceae > Fervidobacterium > Fervidobacterium gondwanense. Next base: position 195,005 of record NZ_FRDJ01000004.1, read on the forward strand.
TATCGAATAAGATTGTATCAACCAAGGATCCAGTTCGATAGATCTATTTAAATACTTGATAGCCCCCTCGATGTCACCTTCTTCAAGTAAGAAACTGCCGTATAATTCATACGCAGGGGCGTAATTCTTGTCCAATCTCATTATAAACCTCAAAATATCTTTTGCAACTTCGTTCAAATTTTTATCAGAGTATTCAACGGCCAATTCGTACAAACCGTCAGCCGTAGCATGAAGTAATTTTTCAGGTGTCAAATCATATTTTTCAAGGAACTCCACAACTTCGGTCCAAACAATCGGTTCATAAACGATTTCATTTAGAGAAGCTATCCTTTCCTCGAGTGCTTCAAGCATTTGAATTTGATCGTACAGATGCTGAATATCCTCAAAATCCTTTTTCATGTTACGCCAATCACCAGAATAGAAAAGATCACGTAAGATTACCAGCATAGGCGTTTCTTCATCAATATCGAAATACATATCGCTTTTTGAGCCCAAGATGAGTCTTATAACCATTAACAACACCTCCTGTTTTGTAACGTACCATTTACATTGTATCATATTTTTTCATAAAAGTAAATAGTTGCAACAGCAAAAAACTGTGTGCAATAAACCTTTCATGCTGAAATAAGATAGCCAAAAATGAATTTTAAGTGAATACTACGAAATTTTACAAATGACTGTTTAGCTATTTCTTTTAAACTCTTCATTCTAAGAATTTTCTAAGCTTGCTGGTGATATAATATAATTGCACAATATAACAAAAACAAAAGAGGAGGTGTTTTTATATGAGAAAACTACTTTTGAGTATACTCATTATTCTTTCTCTAAGCACATTCGCTATTGTAAACGCCGATTATCAAAGCCCGATTGTCAACGTTGTTAAAGCAACAGCACCAGCGGTTGTGAAGATTGACGTTGTGTCACAAACTGAGATTTACATTGACCCTTTCATCAGAGAGTTCTATAAACAGTTCTTTGGAGATATACCACGACAGTTTGAAGAATCAAACAGTGTTGGTTCCGGATTCATAATCAGCAAAGAGGGTTACATCGTGACGAACTTCCACGTTATTCAGGGTGCGAAAAAAATAACGGTAACGATGCTCGACGGCTCCGTGTATGATGCTGAATACATTGGAGGAGATGAAGAACTTGACCTAGCTGTAATCAAAATAAAACCAACAAAGACACTTCCGGTACTTGAGTTGGGCGACTCTGATAAGCTTAATATCGGTGAATGGGCGATAGCAATTGGAAATCCTCTCGGATTCCAACATACCGTAACAGTTGGTGTTGTTTCAGCAACAGGCAGGAAAATCCCCAAACCAGATGGAAGTGGATATTACACTGGTCTCATCCAAACGGACGCTGCAATAAATCCGGGCAATAGTGGAGGTCCTCTGCTAAACATATACGGACAAGTCATAGGCATCAACACTGCGATAATCAACCCAACCCAAGCTTCTAACATAGGTTTTGCGATTCCTATCAACACCGCTAAGAGATTCATAAATCAAATCATTGCAACTGGAAAAGTAGAGAAAGCTTATCTTGGAGTGTATATCCAAACGGTTACTGAAGCACTTGCAAAGAGCCTTGGATTAAAAGTGTCAAAGGGCGTTTACATCTCACAAGTTGAAAAGGGTTCGCCAGCTGAAAAGGCAGGAATTAAAGAAGGTGACGTAATAGTAAAGTTCAACGGAAACATTGTAGAGAGCGCCGAAGAATTGACATCAATGACAAGAAACTACACGCCAGGCACTAAGGTCAAAATTGTAGTAAACCGTTCAGGAAAAGAACTGATAATCGACGTAACGCTCGGAAAATTGCCATCACAGACAAGTTCTGGCGTGTCTGAAAGCGCTAAGGAATTTTTCAACATGAAAGTCAGCGATATTACGGCAAATGATAGGTCTACATACAAGATTCCAGCTGGTCTGGACGGAGTTATTGTGAAGCAGTCTACAAATTCTTACATAAAAGTTGGCGCGGTGATTTACAGGATATCGGTCAACGGATACTCGTACGATGTGAAAAGCGTAAATGACTGGAACAAAGTTGTTGAAAATGTGAAGAAAGGCGATTACATAGGGATATTCTATTACTACAACGGTGTTAACACTGTGTTTTCCTTCAGATATTGATATAAGATTCCAATAACTGGTTAAAAGGCAAACCCCTGCTGTTCAAAAGCAGGGGTTTTGTGTATAATTATACTTGGTTACAACAACGAAACTGAGGAGGCAGGTCATGAAGTGTAAAAAGTGTTCGAATCAGGCTGTTATTCACCTTAGAGCACACAACATTGGACTGTGTAAAGAACATTTCATTGAATTTTTTGAAAAACGCGTCCAAAGGGCCATAGATAAATTCAAAATGTTTACAAAGGAAGATAAAATTCTCGTTGCTGTCTCGAGTGGAAAAGATAGCTCAGCAGTATTACATGCACTTCATAAGCTCGGGTACAACGTAGAAGGATTATTTCTGAAAATGGGGCGACACACGAATGCGGCTGAAAGAATTGTCCGAGCACTTGCAGAACGCACCGGAATTCGCGTGAACATATACGACGTGACACAGCACTTCGGTGGGCTTGGTACAGGCGAGATGGCACAAATCGTTAAGAGGCCTGTCTGCAGTATATGTGGCATTGTTAGACGCCATTGGATGAACAGATATGCTGTAGAAAACGGTTTTACTGTTCTTGTAACTGGACACAATATGGATGACGAAGCGACTTTTCTTTTCGGAAATATATTGAATTGGCAGGTTGAATACATGGCAAGACAGTGGCCCGTGTTGGAGAAAACACACGATAAATTCGTAAGAAAAGCGAAACCGCTGATATACGTCTCTGAACGAGAGACGTATGCTTATGTGTTCCTTAATGATATACCATTTATGGAACAGAAGTGTCCATTTTCCAAAGGAGCCACGAGCTCAACATATAAAAAACACTTAAACGCAATTGAATACGAGCAGCCCGGGGCTAAGCACAGACTACTTTTTGGATACTTTGACAATCTAAGAAATACTCTCAGAGCGGAGAATACCGTTGAGCTAAAGGAATGTTCCGTTTGTGGATTTCCAACAACTGAGGAAAAGTGTCAATACTGCAAGCTTGTCGAAAGGGTTAACGAAAACTTATGTGAATCTCATAAACAAGGAGGCAAAGATGCATAGGTACAAGTCAAAGTTAGTGAAAATGAAAGAAAATGAATATTCGATTTTCGATATAATAATAATTTTAGATGTCATAGTATTAATGATAATAGGCTTACTGACACTCAGAAGCGTTGTGCTTGGCACTTCGCAAGAATCTCGCTTTCTGAAACAGTTGATTTGGGACTTAGTATCAATAGTAGTGATGTTCTACATAATATTCGAGAAGGAAACAAGGATACAAAAATATCTGAAATACATATACGGTGCCTCAGTGGTACTGCTAATTTTAGTCCTGTTCATAGGCAAATCTGTGTACGGTGCCAAAAGGTGGATAGACATTGGTGTATTTGATTTACAACCGTCTGAAATTTTTAAATTTTCAATCATTCTTCTTATGGCTTACATATTTTCAAAATACCAAAAAGAAAAGGCGTTCTTGCTATCCATGTTAGCTGTCTCTCCGGCCGTGCTTATCTTTCTTGAACCTGATTTAGGTATGACTATTTTGATGCTCTTCATATGGTTTACAATGCTACTATCGAGCGATGTTGATAAGAAATACATTTTCGCAATAATTGGCGCCGGACTGCTGATAGCGCCATTAGCTTTTTTCTTTCTGCTAAAAGACTATCAACGAGCAAGAATATTGGCTATATTTAATCCGCAAGAACACTTTCAGTACGGAGCATACAATACAATTATGTCGAAGACGGTTATAGCAAATGGCGGAGTGACAGGTACGGGCTACGGATTGGGCACGGGAACAAATATGCACATAGTCCCGATGCAGTATACCGACTTCATCTTTTCAGCTTATGCAGAGCAATTTGGACTAATAGGTTCTATCATTTTGCTGGTACTTTATGGTACAATAATATTTGCTGGATTGAGCTATATCGGAAGGTATAAAGACAGATTTTGGGAATTCGTAGCAATTGGTGTCTGTGCTGTATTCTCCTTTCATGTATTCGAAAATGTTGGCATGAATCTCGGTATGCTACCTGTAACCGGCATACCTTTACCCTTCGTAAGTTATGGTGGAACCTCAACAGTAATCTTTGCTGCAATTGCAGGACTGCTCATAAAAGCGAGGGCAATTTCAAAAAGGGCAAAGCAGGTGATCATTTGATTTATTCGAAGATAATTTCATAATAATTCAGGGGTGATAAGAGTGCCAATAACCAAAAAGAAAAAAACAAGAGACTTCTCGTCTTTCTTGGGAATGTTGTTCTTCCTAATAGTCATTATCTCTGTTATCTTATCGATAGGAAACTTCGTGCGTTACACAACACTTTTGAAACAGTACGAAGAGATGAAGAGATACGTTGACAGTAAAGTATCTGAGATGAAGTCGGAAAACGAGAATCTGAAAAACATGTTAGCTCCAAATTCCTTGTTAGACAAGTACATTGCCGCAGCTAATTACCTTCAAAATTTCGGGTACGATTTCGATAGAATCCTAACAGCCCTTAACGACGATCCGACAACTGGATACTTCATGGTATTCGTGGTAGGGAATGAAAACTCTTGGTTCACAGTAAAAGACAAAAACAATACATATTACACTGGAGAATTAAAACCAGGGCTTGCGAGCTATAGATTCTTTTACTACAAAGAACCCCGGATAAAAACAAAGTACGATATCATAATACCACCTGATGCCACAGTATCTGTTGGAAAAACAGGACGTGTATATCTTCTCTTCTTTGGCGTTGGTCTTAGATTCCATCCAACAAAAGTGGTCCAGCTTACTGAACCAACATATGAAGATATCGCTTCTAAATTCTCCCTTTATATTCCGGGCAGACAATAATAAGAATTAAAACCATAAGTCAAAAACAAAACAGGGAGCTTTAAGCTCCCTGTTTTTTCTGGTAGCGGGGGTGGGATTTGAACCCACGACCTTTGGGTTATGAGCCCAACGAGCTGCCAGACTGCTCTACCCCGCGACGCATAGCTTTATCTCATAAATCATTCAATTGCATCCACCTGGTGCCGGGGATCGGAGTCGAACCGACACGGGAATCCACTTCCCAGCGGATTTTAAGTCCGCTGCGTCTGCCAATTCCGCCACCCCGGCTCCGGTAGATATTATACCACCAGATAAATAAATTTGTCAAGCATACGTGTTTTCAGACCACAAGTTTATATCGTTTTACTCTCAAGCCTCACTTACAATTTTCATTATCGTATCCTTGATAATAGTTAACTTTCTTTTTGCTTCGTCTTTCACCTTGTCTACAGTATAAATGTAAACCTTCAACTTCGGTTCGGTGCCTGACGGCCTTATCGCATACCAAGAACCGTCGCTCAAGAAAAACCTCAGAACATTCGAAGCTGGTATATGCGCTTCGACTTCGCCTATCTCAATTCCGTTTTGATTGTATATTTTTCTCTCTTTGTAGTCAATGTACTCAATTACATCGAGAGTACCTATGACCTTTGGGAATTTCTTTCTGAAAACTTCCATGATTCTTCTAATCTTCTCCATACCTTTGAGCCCTTCATAAATAAGAGAGAAATTATCTTCAAGATAATAGCCAAAATTTTTGTAAAGCGATTCAAGTACGTCAATAAGCGTTTTACCTTGTTTTTTGTAGTATGCCGCCATTTCAGAGATCAACATGGACATCATAACCCCGTCTTTGTCTCTCACGAAATCACCTGTTACGTACCCAATACTCTCTTCATATCCGAATTGGAATGAGTATTTGCCTTCCAGTTCGTTCTCAAGACCGCAAATGTTCTTGAATCCTGTCAAGGTCTCGAAAGTTTCCACACCGTACTGTTTAGCGATGAGCTTGCCGAGGTCTCCGGTTACTATAGACTTAATCACGACTCCGTTCTTAGGAAGTATACCCTTCTTCTTCCTTTGAGAGAGCAAATATTCTATCAAGAGAGCACCAGTTTGGTTTCCATTTAGTGGTACATACTCACCGTTGTGTTTCACCATAACGGCATTTCTGTCAGCATCAGGGTCAGTTGCAAGGATTATGTCCGCGTTGTGCTTTTTAGCATAATCAAGCGCCAAATTGAACGCTTTTAAATCTTCTGGATTCGGATATTCAACTGTTGGGAATTCACCATTTGGAATCTCTTGCTCTGGAACGATGATATAGTTCGTAAACCCACGTTTATCAAAAACATACCTTACGAACTTCCCACCTGTTCCATGGAGTGGTGTGTAAACAATTGAAATATTCTTATCGATATCATCGCAAAGAGATAAAGATAGTACGTTCTCAAAATATGCTTCATCAATTTCCTTGCCGACTAACTTTATCAAGCCTTTTGATATCGCCTCATCAAAATCCATCTTCTTGATCGTTCCAAAATCTTCAATCTTTTTAATGTTTTCTTCTATCGGCTTTGCTATGTCATCCATTATCTGTGAACCGTATTCCCAGTATACTTTGTATCCATTGTATTCCGGAGGATTGTGGCTTGCAGTAATAACTATACCAGAGGCTGTCTTCAAATACCTCACGGCAAAGGAAAGCACAGGCGTAGGTCTTATATCATCGAACAGATAAACCTGCACGCCGTTGCCGGCAAGCACCTGAGCAGTAATGCGTGCAAATTCCTTTGACATTCTTCGCACATCGTAGGCTATGACCACACCTTTTTGCGCATATTCTTCTCCGCAGCTGTTAATATAATCCGCAAGTCCCTGCGTAGCCCTTGCCACTGTGTAGATATTCATTCTGTTCGTTCCAGCACCGATCTTGCCTCTCAAACCTGCAGTTCCAAACTCGAGCTCGAGCAAAAACCTTTCCTTTATCTCTTCATCATTTCCCTCAATAGCTTTTAACTCTGTTTTCGTCGCTTCGTCTATATGCGGGCTTTCCAACCACTTTCTGTACTCTGCCAAGTAATCTCTCATATCGATACCTCCTTATGCTTCCCATGCTTTACCAAGTGTTCTCACTCACCATTTTCGAGTCTACGTCCTATTTTACCATACTTAAGAACTTTGATAAGCTCTAACTAAGATTATTAACAAAAATACACTCTCACTTAGCCTCAAAAACAACGTTAACAGTTACCATAACTTCTTTTTCAAGCGTTGAAGTATCATACGTGCCATAATCACTAACCTCTACACTATTCGGTGCGAGAACCTGTACAACGCCACTTCTTGCACTTATAACTTTTCCAACTCTCAGATTACTGCTTCTTGCAATCTCTTCAGCTCTCCTTCTTGCATCCCTGACGGCTTCGGAAAGTAGCTGAATTCGTTTTTCTGGCAGTTTAGAATAATAATATTCAACTGGGTTCGACTGAAATACCAATCCATAATCAAGGATTTTTTGAGTTATCTCCTTTGCCTTCTGTGCGATTCCTTCAACATCGTTCGTTTGAACTGTTATATATTGCGCAAGCACATATTGCCTTTCGGCAATCCTCTCAGGATCTGTGTATAGTTCGGAAACACTTATTGCTGAAAGACTAATCTCATCATCTTTGATACCACTTTCTCTAAATATTTCCAAAACATGCCTTTCAGAAACTTTCATGCTCTTGAACCCTTCGTTTAGCTTTGATTCCGAAACCTTAACTGAAAAGTTCGATGACCATTTGGCAATGTCTGAAACCACCATCTCCCGAGCGCTGCCAGTAACTGTTAGGGTCTTTTGTGGCAGCTTTGAAAGATAAAAGAAATAACCAAACACCGCCATGCCGACAATAAATGAAATGCCAAGAATTATGGCAAAAACTAAGTTAGGATAACTCTTACCTGGATTCATAATAGTCCCTCCTCGTATAATAAGTTCGGTAAAAATTAAAATTGGTCTTTGAAAATTGAATGCATATTTTTTAACACCTCTGGTAAAATAGTTTCAGGTTGCCCCTCCTTGAGACTTTGTTCTCTTAAATAAGATTGCCTAACTAGAGTACAGCTTTTTACTTGCCGGAAAATGTTTTGCCTCGTTTTCTTATGTACCGCGAGGTTGTAAGGCTGTACTCAATCCGGAGGTGATTCCTTTGGCTATTTTAGCTATTGATGTCTCAAAGAACTATCTTTCTTTCTTTTCTGATTTCATCGGTAGTGGGACTGTTGAGAA